>JAYVSF010000767.1:0-7287 GCA_043775605.1 Myxococcales bacterium | reverse complement strand
CGACGCCGCGGCCGGGATCGACGCCGCGGCCGGGATCGACGCCGCGCCCCGGCCGACGATCTTCGGCGGCGCGCGCCCGGTCACGCTGCAGGTGCCGGCCAGCTTCGACGCCAGCCGTCGCTACCCGCTGCTGATCATCCTGCACGGCTACGGCGCCAGCGGCGCCATCCAGCAGGCGTACCTCGGGTTCTCGGGCGCCGCCGACAGCGCCCAGACCCTGGTGCTCGCCCCCGAGGGCACCAAGGACACCGCCGGCAAGCAGTTCTGGAACGCCGACCCGGCCTGCTGCGACCTCGGCCACACCGGCGTCGACGACGTCGCCTACCTGGGCAAGCTGATCGACGACGTGGTCGCGGCGTGGCCGGTCGATCCCGCGCGGATCACCGTGCTCGGTCACTCCAACGGCGCGTTCATGGCCTATCGCATGGCGTGCGCGCGCGCCGACGTCATCAGCGCGATCGCGGGGCTGGCCGGCCACGCCACCAGCGCCGCCATCGCCTGCACGCCCGCACACCCGGTCAGCGTGCTCCACCTCCACGGCAACGCCGATCAGGTCGTGCCCTACGCCAGCGGCCCGTTCGGCGGCGTCGCGTCGCCGGGCGCGGTCGAGAGCGTCGCGCAGTGGGCCAGCCGCAACGGCTGCACCGGCGCGCCAGCCGCGGCCGGGACCAAGGATCTGGTCGCCGATCTCGCCGGCAACGAGACCACGGTCACGGTCACCGGCGGCTGCCCGAGCGGCGGCGCCGCCGAGCTGTGGACCATCGGCGGGGGCAGCCACATCCCGTCCTTGACCGCGACCTTCCGCACCGACGTGCTGGCCTGGCTCACCGCCCACCACCGCTGACCGGACCTGGCACCCTCACAGGGTTGGCAGGAATCAACCCTGTGTCGTCGATCGATCGGGCCGGCACCGGAGTGCCGGTCCGATCTCGACACTCAACCCCGGCCCGAGCTGCGCTCGGAGCCTCAGGGACCCGGCGAGGGCGGCTCGGGCGTCGGCCGGGCGCAGAAGTCGCCGAGGGCGTCGAACCGCGCCAGCAGCACCGGCAGCACCGGCGTCGGATCCCACCTCAGATCCCAGCGACCGTCCCAGTCGCCGCTCGCGCCGTAGCGCCACTGCCCGGCGATCGCGCGCACGCCGTCGCGATCGACGATGACCTGCATCTCGACGTCGCCGGCGTCGCCGGGCGCGCGCCGCGACGGCGCCTCGCACCACCAGCCGACGAACCGGCCGCCGACCAGGGTGCCGCGCACGGTGCCAGCATCGTGCGCGTACACGCCCCAGATCTCGCTGCCGACCCGGCGCAGCACGAGGTGGCCGAAGTCGCCGTTCCAGTGGCCCTCGAAGGCGCCGGCCGGCGCCGACCCCTCGCCGACCAGCTGACCGGGATCGGCGCAGGCGGCGACATCGGGCAGCGTGCTCGCGTCGGCGATCAACGTCGGCCCGCGCTCCGCTCGCACCACCAGCGCCCGCAGATCGACCAGCGACGCCTTCAGGCAGTGATCGCTGGCGGTCGCGATCGCCGGGCTCCAGCTGTGACCGCGGGTGGCCTGGCAGGCGGTGACCGCGGCCCGCTGCCAGCGGTTCGACCAGGCGTCGATCGCGGTCGCCAGCCGGTTGGCCGCGTCGGGTCCGTCGGCGGCATCGAGCTTGACGTAGTTCGCGGCGATCAGGTTGCGCGCGCTCGGGCCCCAGGCCACGACCGCAGGCGTGCCGGCGGCGTCGCACGACACCGAGCCGGCGCCGCCATGCGAGCCGGCGACCGCGAACGCGGTGAGGCCGGCGACCGCGACCGCGACCCCGCCCAGCGCCGCCGTGCGCACCGTCCGCCGCGGCGGGGCCCGCAGCGCCACGAGCAGCGCGCGGACGTCGGGGAAGCGGGCCGCCGGCTCGAACGCCAGGCCGCGCTGCAGCGCCGTCCAGATCCAGCTCGGCACCCCGCTGCGCGCAGGCTCGCGCGGCGCGACGGTCGCGACCTCGGTCCGCAGCTCGCCGACGGTCTTGCCCGGCCACGGCCGCTGGCCGTACAGCGCCTCGTACAGCACGACGCAGTACCCGAACTGATCGGCGCGCGCGTCGACCGCGCGGCCGGCGAGCTGCTCGGGCGCCATGTACGCGGGCGTGCCCATGGTCGTGCCGAGCGCGGTCAGGTCGCGGCTCAGCGGGCTGTTGCTCGACGGGCGCGGCGACGGCGACGGGCCCGACGCCGGGATCGCGGTGTCGGCGATCGCCACCGACCTGCGATCGACCGCGGCCACCTCGTCGACCGGCCGCTCCTCGTCGGCGACTGTCTCGGACCGCAGCGTGTCGCCCGAGACCCGGACCAGGCCAAAGTCGCCGACCCGCGGCCGGCCGTCGAGGCCGACCAGGATGTTGTGGGGCTTGATGTCGCGATGGACGAAGCCCGCGTCGTGGGCGGCGGCCAGGCCCTCGCCGACCGCCAGCATGACGTCGACGATCTCGCGCCAGCCGCGCGGCGCCGCCGCCATCCACACCGCCAGGTTGTCGCCCGGCACGTACTCCATCGCGATGTAGAGCCGGCCGCCCACCCGCCCGACCCCGTGGATGGTCACCACGTTGGGATGGGCGAGCTGGGCCATCGCCACCGCCTCGCGGTACAGCCGCTCGGTGCCGACCGCGGCCCTGTGGACCTTGACCGCGACGTCGCGCTGCAGCTCGAGATCGCGGGCCAGGTAGACGACGCCCATGCCGCCCGCGCCCAGCCGGCGCACGATCCGGTAGACGGTGCCGAGGTCGTCACCGGCCGTCAGCTCGACCGGCGGCACCACCGCCGGCGCGCTCGCCACCCGGCCGAGCAAGGCCGCGAGCGATCCGTGCTCGCTGTCCGGTGGGGCGGACAGATCGACCACCGACTCGGCCACGACCACCGCGCCCTCGGGCGGGCCCAGCTCGACCGTGACCGCAAGGTGGTGCTTCGGGGCGTCGCTCGGATCCATGGCGCAGCGGTGGCCGCAGCCACCCGGGCGCCGATGGTACCATCCTCCGCCGATGCAACGCCTCGCCGTGTTCTCGCTGGTCCTCGCGTGTGGTGCCTGTGGTGGCGACGACGGCGCCCCGGTCGACCGGCCGCGGACCTTCGGTGGCGCCCGCCGGGTCGAGCTGCAGATCCCGACCGCGTTCGATGACGGCCAGCAGTATCCGCTGCTGGTGATCCTCCACGGCTACGGCGCCACCGCGTTCCTGCAGCAGAACTACTTCCACCTGTACGACGCTCCCGACGCGTTCGGCACCCTGGTGCTGGCCCCCGAGGGCACCCGGGACGCCGGCGGCAGCCAGTTCTGGAACGCCGACCTCACCTGCTGCGACGAGGCCGGCGCTGGCGTCGACGACGTCGGCTACCTCGGCGGGCTGATCGACGACGTGATGGCGACCTGGCCGGTCGACCCGGCGCGGATCACCGTGATCGGCCACTCCAACGGCGCGTTCATGGCCTACCGCCTGGCCTGCGCCCGCGCCGACGTCGTCACCGCCATCGCCGGGCTGGCCGGCCACGCCGTGGTCGGGGTGCCATGCGCCCCCGCCCACCCGGTCAGCGTCCTCCACATCCACGGCACCGCCGACGAGACCGTGCCGTACGACAGCGGCACGTTCGGCGGATTCGAATCGCCGGGCGCGGTCGCGAGCGTCGCCCAGTGGGCCACCCGCAATGGCTGCACCGGCGCCCCGACCACCGCCGGGACCAAGGACCTCGAGACCGCCCTGCCCGGCGCCGAGACCACGATCAGCGTCACCGGCGGCTGTGCGACGTCAGGGGCCGCCGAGCTGTGGTCGATTGCGGGCGGCAGCCACATCCCGTCCTTGGCAACGACCTTCCCGACCGAGGTCATGGCCTGGTTCGCCGCCCACCCTCGCCGGTGACCACCTGACTCATTCTCAGGGTCGGCGGCCCGCAAACAACGGGACGACGTCGCGGTCGACCTCGCCCAGGAACGCCGACGCGCCATTGGCGCCTCCACGCTCACGGAGGCGATCGACGTCGGCGAGGCATGCCACCACACGGTCCGCATCGCCGCCACAGAGGCGGGCGAGCACGCGCTTGGCGTCGGTCACGGCATCGTTGGGTTGCGAGGTGAGGCGGTGGGACGCCGTCCGCGGATCGAACGGGAGGTCGGCGCGGAGGTTGGCAAGCGCGGCCTGCTCCGCGTCGTTGCAAGGCTCGAAGCCGGCGACGTGCCAGGCCTCGATCTCGGGCTCGGGCATCGCCACGACGATCGGGAAGGGCCACGAGATCGATTTCGCGTAGCGCACCTGGTTGACACCGCGCCGGCGCTCACGTTCTCGGCCGTCGCCGTCCTGGGCCAGCACCACCAGCTCGGGTCGTGGATCGAGCTGAGCGAACCGGGCCAGCACGCGGCGCCACATGGCCGCGCCATCCTCGAGAGCCTGACCGTTGATCTTGCCGTGCAGAGGAACCCGCCTGCCGTCGATCTCGAATGATCGCGGTGCATCGTCGTCGCCACCACACTTCGACCACGGCGCGCCAGCCTCGTACCCGCACCAGGTGCGACAGAACGCGACCGTCTCCGCGACGATCCAGTCGACGCCCCGCACCAGCGCGTCGTCGATGAGCCGGGTGATCGCGACGAAGTGGCCGTTGTCCTCGCAGGCCAGCCCGAGCAGCGTCACGCAGCTGGGGCTCCGCTCGCCACCCAGGACTCGCCGAGCGACGCCCAGATCTCGCCGCTCTGGACGCCGTACCGCCACTTCTCGAAGTCGGGATGATCCGTGAGGGGTCGCACCCGCGTCCGGCGGTGATCGTCGAGAGCCATTACTCGAATCTGTTCGGCGTCGAACCGGTCGAGGAGGTACGGCGAGTGAGTCGTGCAGACGATCTGCAGCTCTGGGTCGAGCTTCATGAGCCAGCGTAGCGCATCGATCAGGTTCGACTGCGCCGTCAGGTGCAGCCCGCGGTCGATATCGTCGAGGAGGAACAGCTTCGGTCGGCGCGGCTCGCGCAACTTGGTCAGCAGTCCGAGCGCGAGCACGGTACCCTCGCTCAAGAGATCGGCCGGTACGATCTTGCCAGTGTCGAACTCGATCGCAAATCGATCACCGAGCACGCTGTCCTCGACCGGTCGCCACACAGGCTGGCCATCGATGGTCATCCGCTCCGTCCGGTTACGGGTGACACGCTCGCGCTGCGTGAGGATCCGCTTGACCCCGGGCACGATGGCCGCGAGAGCAACGGTGATCCTCCCGAGTTCTTCTTCGTCGGCACCCTTCATCAATGCAAGCGTCGTAGCCAATCCGGCGCCGTCGAAGTTCATACGGTGCTCGTCATCCTCCTGTACCGACGTCTTGACCATCTCCTTTGCGTCGAGATGCAGATACACGACCGGAACGAACTTCTTGACGCGAGCATCCTCGAGGACCTTCTTAGAGAGATGATCCAGAGGAGGAACCTTCGCGAACAGGTCGTTCCCACCGGGTCCCTTCACATTGATCTCGAACATCAACTGAGCCGTCGCTTCGGCGGGAACCGCGACCTGGAGGTCGATCTCGTCGCCGTCGCGCGCGTGCATCCTCAGCCTCAAGATCGCTGGGCGCTCACTGGCTAGCCGGCGCACATCGCGGGGACCTCGAAAGATCTTCGCGAAACGACCGAGGGTGTGGTCGCCGTCCGCGGCACCCGCCCCACCCGTCTGCGACAGGAGGTGCATCGCCTGCAGGACGCTGCTCTTGCCGCACCCGTTGGGGCCGACGAGCACCGTCAGCGGCGCCAGATCGATCGTGACGTCGCCGAGGCTCTTGAAGTTCTCGAAATGGACTCGGTCGATCATGGAGGTCTGCCCGTGATCATACGGCAGGACGCCGTGGATGCCGAGTCTTGCGCCGTCAGTGGGCGGCGGCGGGGTCGACCGGCGGCGGCGTCTCGGCGACGCGCCAGTCGACGACCATCGACGGCTCGCGCAGGAACTCGGCGGGGTTGGCGACCGCGAGCGCGTGGCGCAGGACCTCGTCCATGTGCTTGACCGGGATCACCGCGACCTCGGCCAGCACCGCCTCGGGGATGTCCTTCAGGTCCTTCACGTTCTCCTCGGGGATGAGCACGGTCGTGATGCCGGCGCGGTGGGCGGCCAGGATCTTCTCCTTGAGCCCGCCGATCGGCAGCACCCGGCCGCGCAGCGTGACCTCGCCGGTCATCGCGATGTGCTGGCGCACCGGCACCCGCATCAGCGCCGACGCCATCGCGGTCGTCATCGTGATCCCCGCCGACGGCCCGTCCTTGGGGATGGCGCCCTCGGGGAAGTGGACGTGGAGATCGACCTTGGCCTGGAAGTCGCGCGGCAGGCCGAAGCTCTCCGACCGCGAGCGCAGGTAGCTGACCGCCGCCTGGGCGCTCTCCTGCATGACCTCGCCGAGCTTGCCGGTCAGCGTGATCTTGCCCTTGCCCGGCACCACCGTGACCTCGGCCGGCAAGAGATCGCCGCCGAACATGGTCACCGCCAGGCCGTTGCACAGGCCGATCTCGTCGGCGGCCTCGCGCTTGTTCTCGCGGTACTTCTCGACGCCGAGGTAGCCCTCGAGGCTGGCCGGCGTGATCTCGTACTTCGCCGCCGCATCACGCCCGGCCGACAGCCAGGCCTTCGCGATCTTGCGGCTGACCGTCGCGATCTCGCGCTCGAGCGAGCGGACCCCGGCCTCCTTGGTGTAGCGGTGGATCACCGCGGTCAGGGCCTCGTCGGTCCAGGTCACGTCGATGCCGTCGATGCCGTTGGCCGCCTTCTGCTTGGGCAACAGGTACTGCTTGGCGATCGCGACCTTCTCCCACTCGGTGTAGCCGGGCAGCTCGATGATCTCGAGCCGGTCGTACAGCGGCAGCGGGATCGAGTGGGCGTTGTTGGCCGTCGTGATGAACATGACGTCCGACAGGTCGTAGTCGAGATCGAGGTAGTGATCGTTGAACGCGTTGTTCTGCTCGGGATCGAGCACCTCGAGCAGCGCCGACGCCGGGTCGCCCCGGAAGTCCATCGACATCTTGTCGATCTCGTCGAGGAGGAACACCGGATTCTGGGTGCCGACCTTCTTGAGCGACTGGATCAGCTTGCCGGGCAAGGCGCCGATGTAGGTCCGGCGGTGGCCGCGGATCTCGGCCTCGTCGCGGACCCCGCCCAGCGACTGGCGCACGAACTTGCGGCCGGTGGCGTGGGCGATCGACCGCGCCAGCGACGTCTTGCCGACGCCGGGCGGACCGACCAGGCACAGGATCGGGCCCTTCAGGCGATCGACCAGCGTCTGCACCGCCAAGTACTCGAGGATGCGCT
>JAYVSF010000766.1:0-6373 GCA_043775605.1 Myxococcales bacterium | reverse complement strand
CGTCGGCGACCTGCCGGCCCCAGGCCGCCTCGACGACCAGCTCGCGCCGGGCCCGGGCGCCCAGCCCCGTGAGGCCCTGAGCCGCCGTGGCCGCGGCCGCCGCGCGATCGGCCAGCGTGCGCCGACGAGCGCGGGCCTGATCGAGTCGCTCCTGCAGCGCGGCGCGCTCGGCTGCGGCCGCCCGGGGATCCGCCCGCAGATGCTGATCGCGCCACGGCGCCACCTCGCGCCGGACCCGGACGTCGAGCACCCGGGCGCCGCCGCCGCTGACCCGCGCGATCACCGACTTGTCGATCACCACCGCCGCCACCGGCGTGACGTCGAGCCGGACCTGGCCGGCGGCGACGGTCACCTGCCCGCGCCGGATCACCCGCGCGCGATCCTCGAACACCACGACCTCGGCGATCGCCAGGGTGGTCGCGACCGGCGCGCTCACGGCTCCCTCCGGTTGCCGCCGACCAGCTCGTGCTTCTGCGAGATGCGGACGTGGTAGTCGACCCGCAGCGCGAGCTTGGCGCGGGGGCCGACGTCGAGGCGCCAGCGATGGCCGCCACGCAACGGACCGTCGCCCGGCGCCGGCTCCGGTCGCCAGGCCTCCCACGGCGGCTGGACCCGATCGAGCTCGACCTCGACATCGTCGGTGCCGGGGTTCGGGATGGGCAGCCGCTCACGGACCTCGAGCTGGATCGCGCGCGGGCCGAGGTTCTCGACGTCGATCGTGACCTCGTGGATCAGCTTGAGCGCGCCGCGCAGCATGCCCGCGACCTCCTCGTGGAAGCGGGCGTTGCGCGCGACCTTGACCGTGCCGTCGACGCCGAGGCCGAGCTCGACGGTGGCACCCGGCGCCGTGGTGTCGACCGTGGTCGTCGTGATCAGCTCGCCGCGATCGTAGACGTCGACCGGCCCGGCCAGCAGCGGCGCGTCGAGCGGGTTGACCATCGTGGCCTGCCGGTAGACGTCGAGCGCGACCGACGGCACGACGACGTGGCCGAGCGTGACCCGGGCGTCGCGGGCGAGGATCGCGAGGTTGTGCCAGCTGCCGTCGGCCGGCAGATCGATCCGACCGTCGCTGGTGAAGCTGAGGTCGTAGACGCCGCGGCTGACCTCGCTGAGCCCGGGCGGCGGCGGCGGCAGCGACGGGCCGCCGCGCGCGCTGACCTCGGCGGCGACGTCGGCGGCCACACCCCAGGCCTGGTCGCGGGTCATCGGCACCAGCCGTCCGCGCCGTGGCTCGCGCGGACCGGCCATCCGCAGCCGGGTGTAGACGAGGAGCTGGGCGCCGACCACCAGCTCGACGTCCTCGCCACCGAGGCCGCCCTCGCCCTGGTCCTGGTCCTCGTCATGCGGCGGCGCGCCGTCGTAGGCCTTGGCCTTGCCGCCGACCGCGCTCGCCATCGACGCCATCTGGGCCGTCGGCGCAGGCGGTGCGGGCGGCGCTCCGGCCGGTGCGGCTCGGCGCATGCGCTCAGCGCCACCTCCTCCCCCACGCGCGGCCGACTTGGCCGCCGGTGCCGACATCACCATGTCGGCGGCGAAGCCCTGGGGCGCGAACACCGGAGAGCCCGGCTGGATCGCGGGTGGCGGTCGAGGTGCGGGTGACGCCGTCGGGACCGACACCGGCTGCGCCGGCAGCCCGCGATCGAAGTCGGTGAACATCGCGTCGACTCCGAGCGGCGCCGGCCGCCAGCCCGGACGCGCGGGCACCGCCTGCCGCCGGCCGATCCGGCGCGACGCCAGCTCGGGCAGATCGAGCCAGCGGCCGGGCGCCGCGGTCGACACGTCGAGCCGCACCTGCGACCAGTCCTCGCCGGTGGCCTGAGCCACGCTGGCCCGTAGCTCGAAGCGGAGCCCGCCGGCGCCGTCGAGGCGCGCGGCGTAGCTCGGCGCCCAGCGCGCGCCCGCGACCATGTAGCCGAGGGTCACGGTGATCTCGCCGCCGTCGCCCTCGGGCTCGACGGTGATCACCACGGTCTTGCGCAGCGCGCCCGGCTCGCGCCGTGCGGTCCCGGCCCGGGCCTGACGATCGCGGGCCGCCGCCAGCGCCCGCTCGGCGTCGAGCAGCGTGCGCTCGGCGACCGCCAGCGCATCGCGAACCGCGGCCTCGCGCGCGGCTCGGGTCTCGAGCACCGCCAGCCGGGCGGTCAGCGCGTCGGTCCAGGCCGGGACCGGCGCCTCGCGGTCGGGCCGCGGCTCGGCGGTGGCCGTGGCGATCGCGCCCAGCTCCCCCAGCTCGGCCCGCAGCACCTCGCGCACAGCCTGGGCGGCGGCCAGCGCCCGCCTCGGCGCGTGCAGCTCGTCGTCGTCGACCGCGGCCTCGTCGCGCCCGGTGACCTCGATCGTGACCCGCAGGTCGGCGGCGCGACCCGGGCCGTCGAGCGTGACCTGCAGCGAGTCGTCGTCGAGCCCGAGCGGCAGGCCGGCGAGCTGCAGCTCGGTCCGCGCCGTCAGCGCGACCCGGGCGATGCGCGTGATCCGGGCGCTCCCGGGGAACACCGTGACGTGGTCGATGTCCGACGCGACGCGCAACCCCATGGCCCCAGCCTCCCAGCGGCCGACCGGGCGGTCAACCCGCCGGTCAAGGTGGCGACCGCGTGCGCTCATCCGCGCGCGGTGGCACCAGGTGGGTTGCCCCGCGCCACGGCGTGTATTAACGTCGCCGCGACGGCCGTCACCGTCAGGGAAGGATCGCAACGATGCTCCGTAAGCTTGGCCTCGGCCTCCTGTGCTCCGCGTTGCTCGCCGCGTGCGGCAGCGCTGTCCTCATCACCCAGAATCAAGCCGGTGGTGTGTTCCGCATCAACGGTGATCGTGGCAAGGGAATGGAGGACGCCCAGAAGCAGATGGCGGCCCACTGCGGTCCCAGCAACTTCACCATCGTCCAGCAGGGAGAGGAGGCGATCGGCACCGACGTAATCGCCAACTCCGACACCAACTACGGCGAGGACACCGTCGCCGGCGGGGCGGCGACCTCGTCGTCGTCGGGCAACACCACCAACTCGCAGGCGGTCGGCGCCTCGAGCACCCGCGGTGGCTCGCAGACGCAGGCGATCACCAGCACCCGCACCGCGACCGAGTGGCGCGTCCACTACGTGTGCGGCGCGCCCGGCAGCGCGGGTGGCCCGCCCCCGCCCCCGCCCTGAAGCGGCTCGTCGCCGGCGACCTGCGGCGACTCGTCACACCTCGACCGCCACGCGAACGGTTCTGCCGCTCGCCGGCGGTCGAGCCGTTTTCGGGGCTGCATGCGGTAGCCTCGGGGCATGGCGTTCTTTCAGGATCCGCCGCGTCTCGGCGACACCTTCGCGAGCGACCCGATGCTCGGAGCTCACCTCGATCGCACTTTCGGGCGCGCCCTCGGCCACACCGTGGCGCCCGATGCGCTGGCGGCGATGACCACCGAGCTCGCCGAGCTCGGCCAGCTGGCCGGCGGCGCGATGTACCGGCTGCAGCAGGCCGATCGCACCAACGAGCCGGTCCACGTGCCCTGGGATCCCTGGGGCAACCGGATCGATCACATCGAGCTCTCCCCGCTGTGGAAGCAGGCCGCCCGGCTCGCCGCCGAGCACGGCCTGGTCGCCGCGGGCTACGAGCCGCGGTTCGGCGCCCACGCCCGCCTCCACCAGTTCGCGATGGTCCACGTGATCGGGCCGTCGCTCGACGTCTACTCGTGCCCGCTGGCGATGACCGACGGCGCGGTCCGCACGCTGCTCGACAGCGGCAACCAGGCGCTGATCGACCGCGCGGTCCCGCACCTGCTCAGCCGCGATCCGGCGACCGCCTGGACCTCGGGCCAGTGGATGACCGAGCGCACCGGCGGCTCCGACGTCAGCACCACCGAGACCGTCGCGACCAAGGTCGACGACGGCTGGCGGCTGGCGGGCACCAAGTGGTTCACCTCGGCCACCACCGCCGAGGTCGCGCTGACCCTGGCCCGGCCCACGGGCAACCCGGCCGGTAGCCGCGGCCTCGCGTTGTTCTTCGTCCCGGTCCGCGCCGCCGACGGCCGGCTCGAACCCGGCATCAGCGTCAACCGGCTCAAGGACAAGCTCGGCACGCGCAAGGTGCCGACCGCCGAGCTGAGCCTCGACGGCGCCGCCGCGATCCTCGTCGGCGAGCCCCACGAGGGCGTCAAGGCGATCACGCCGATGCTGTCGTTGACCCGGACCTGGAACGCGGTGTCGTCGGTGTCGGGCATGCGGCGCGCGCTCGATCTCGCGCGCGACTACGCCGGTCGGCGCAAGGCGTTCGGCGCGCTGCTGCGCGACAAGCCGCTGCACGCCGACACCCTGGCCGGGCTCGAGGCCGAGTACGCCGGCGCGTTCCTGCTGGCGTTTCGCGCGGTCGACGTCCTGGGTCGGTGCGAGCACGGCGGCGACGAGCACGATCGCCGGCTGATGCGCGCGCTGACGCCGATCGCCAAGCTCACCACCGCCAAGCAGGCGGTGGCGATCGCGTCGGAGGCGATCGAGTCGTGCGGCGGCGCCGGCTACGTCGAGGACACCGGCCTGCCCACGCTCCTGCGCGACGCCCAGGTCCTGCCGATCTGGGAGGGCACGACCAACGTGCTGTCGCTCGACACCGTGCGCGCGCTCGGCAAGGGCGGCGCGATCGAGGCCCTGGTCAGCGACGCCGAGACCCACCTGGCGCCGGTGGCCGCGGCCGGCCTGACCACCGCCGCAGCCGGCGCGCGGGCCGCGATCGCCCACGCCGTGCGCTGGGCCCAGGAGGCGATGGCCGACAGCGCGCGGCTCGAGGCCGGCGCCCGCCGGTTCGCGCTGACCCTGGGCCGCGGGCTCGAGCTGGCCTACCTGTGCGGCCACGCGCAGTGGTGCGCCGATCACGCGCACCCGCGCGCCGCGTATGCCGCCGCCGCCGCGCGCCGGTTGCTCGCCAGCGGCGTCGATCTCATCGACGATCACCCCGCCGACGATCGCGCCGCGTTGCTGACCTGAACGCTCAGCCGATCCGCGCGAGCAGCGCGAGCTGACCGAGCGCCGCGGCCACCGCGGCCTCGACCCGCAGCACGGCGTCGCCGAGCCCGACGATCGCGAAGCCGCGGGCTGCGAAGGTCTCGACCTCGCGCTCGATCCACCCGCCCTCGGGGCCGATCGCGAGCGTCACCGGTCCGGCGAGCGCCGCGGCGAACGGGGCCGCCGATTCGATCCACGCGCCGGTCCGCGGGTGGCAGCACAGCGCCGGCCCCGGCGGCGGCGCGCCGGCCGGATGATCGCGATCGAGCAACGCCATCAGCCGGCGATGGACGGTGACCACCGGCAGGTGGGTGGTCGCGCCTTGCTCGGCGCCGAGCCGCACCGCCTGGCCCAGCGCGTCGGCAGTCAGGCGCGGGCTCGCGAGGTACGACTTGTCGACCCGCCAGGCGTTGACCAGCTCGATCCGCTCGACCGCGAACGCCGCCGCCGCCTCGATCACGCGGGTCAGGACCTTGGGCCGCGGCACCGCCAACACCAGCACCACCGGTAACCGCGGCGGTGGCGGTCGGTCGCACACGACCTCGAGGTCGATCGCGCCGTCGGCGGCGATCGACCCGACCGTGGCGACGCCGATCGCGCCGCCGACCAGCCCGACCCGCACGCTGGCGCCGGGCGCGACCCCGAGCACCTCACGCAGGTGCGCCGCGCGGCGACCGGTCAGGCGGGCGCGACCATCCACGACCTCGTCGGGGTCGAGCAAGACCAGGTTCATCGTGGGCGGCGGACTACATGATCGCGGGCTTGTCGACCGCGCGCCCGGCCTTGGCCCAGCCCATGATGCCGGCCGCGAGCACGTGGACCCGCGCGTAGCCGGCCGAGCGCGCGCGCTTGGCGGCGATGTGCGACGCATCGCACTGCTCGTTGGCGCAGTAGAAGACCAGCGGCGTGGTCTTGTCCTCGGGCAGCTCCTTGACCGAGTAGGCCTCGTAGTCGGTCAGCAGCACCGCGCCGGGGATCACCCCGACGTCCTTGCGCAGCTGGTTGCCGTTGGCGTCGACGGCGCGACAGGTGCCGCTGGCAATCCGGACCGCGACGTCGTCGATCGACATCAGCGGGACCTCGGCGGTCCGGGTCGCGGCCTCGTGGTCGGCCTTGCCGTGCTTGCCGCAACCGGACGTACCGGCGAGCCCGAGGACGAGGATCGCGCCGAGACCGAGGGAGCCGAGCGAGAGCGTGCGCCGCATTGGCCAAGGGTAGCCGAGGGACCGGGCCGGGCCAAGGGGCCACGCTCGACGGCCTGGCCCGCGGTTCGCCCTCACAGGGTTGGCCAGAATCCAACCCTGTGTCGTCGATCGATCGGCACCGGGGCGGCCCCGGTCCCGATCTCGACATTCAACCCCGGCCCGACCACCGGTCGGGGCCGCGGAGCCGGTGGCACCATCGCG
>JAYVSF010000765.1:0-7323 GCA_043775605.1 Myxococcales bacterium | reverse complement strand
GGACCGCCATGCGGACGTAGAACTCGCGCTCCTCCGGTCGCTTGGTCTGCGACAGGATGATGAGGTTGTTGGTCCAGGACAATTGTCTCACCAGCGGTGAGACTTTCTTGTCGTCGCGATAGGTGACGTAGAGCTGGCGCATCCGGAAGAGGTTCGGACGAGTGAAGCCCTGACGGCCCGGATAGCGCCGCGCCAGGTAGCGCGCGAGCGACTCGACCACGCCCTCGCCCCAGGTCGCGGTCTCGAGCTTGGCCGCGATGTACTCGCCGATGCGCCAGTAGAGGTCGACGAGCGTCGTGTTGACCGCCGCGAGCGCGTGTCCGCGCGCGACCTGGATCATCGTCGCGACCTCGCCGAAGGACGCTTCGAGGGACTCGCCGGCCGGGGTAGTCGCGGTCAGCGCCCGCGATCGCTTGCCGGTGGTCGAGGTCGTCGGTGCAGGGCGCGGTCGCTTGCGCGATGCAGGCGGCGGCGCTGGCTTCTTCCCTCGCCTGGGTGCGGCTGCGGTCATCGAGGCTCCTCCTGCGCGAGCGTGCCCAATCGTGTCACCGGCGGTGACACTATTTCCGCGCCATTCCCGGCCATCACGCGAGCCATTCGTAGGAGGTGGCGCGGGCCTTGCCGTGGACGCGGACTTGACCGGCGGCGACCAGGGTCGCGAGGGCCTGCTCGACGTCGGCGGGCGGCAGGCCGGTGGTGGCGGCGATGGCGGACGCGGCCAGTCGCGACTCGCCCTGCTGGAAGGTGGCGATGACCAGGTCGAGCGGCTCCGCGTCGGTGGTCGCCGAGGTCGCCAGGGTCGCCGCAGGGGCGCGTGGCGCGGCGGCTCGGCCGCGGCGAGGACGGTCGGGCTCGGCCGCGCGCGCGGCGCGGAGTCGCTCGAGCAGCACCGACGCCGGCTCGTCGGTCGGGTCCTGCGGCACCAGCTCGCCGCGGAACGCCTTGGCGAGCGCGGCCTGCTCGAGTGTCAGCGCAAGCGCCGCCGACGAATTGATCCCGGCTATGTTACCGCCAAGCCTCTCGAGCGCCGTTGCGACGACCGCGGCAATAGCCCGTTGTTCGGCGACCGGGGGGACCGGTAGCGCCAGGTTCCGTAGGTCTTCAAGATTGATGCCCTGCTGAGCGACCCCCTTAACCTGCCCAGCGATCGCTCTCTGCGCCTGTGGCGCTGCGATGGCGTATTTGTAGAACTCAGGGACAAGGAAGCTGAGGACCGGGATCATTGCGACTTCGCGGCTCAGGTTCGCTCCCGCGAGTTCGGGCGCCGCCAACGCGACGCCGCCCGTGGTCCCCCGAATTGCGATGAGGAGTTCTCCGCCTTGAAGCAGCGTGCGGGAGTACTCAGAGGCAATGCGGGGATCCACGGCCTTGAGCGTTGCCGCACTGATGGTAAAGTTCTTGATGTCGCCGCAACGAACCGTCGGCACTCCTCCTGCCGTGTGTTCGCCTGTCTGGACGATTCCGTACGGAATCCCCCTCACTGGGTCCACGAGATCATCGAGTCGCATCGACAGCCACCCACGCGGAATGCCTTCAGAGTTGATCGGGACCGGCTCGTCGTACGTGGCCTTCGTCGGGTCCTTGCCCTTGGCCTGGAGCTCGGATTCCCAGCGGCGGCGGCGCTCGGCGCGGATGCGATCGAGGAGGACGCTGGCGGTCTCGACGTCGGGGTGGGCGGCGCGCCAGTCGGCGGTGAGGTCGCCGCGGAAGGCAGCGGCGAGGATGGACCGCTTGAGCTTCTCGAGCAGCGCGGGCAGACGCTCGAGCCGGGCCCGGGCCGCGCGCGTCTTCTCGAAGATGGCATCGAGCTTCGCGACGATCCGCCGCTGCTCGTTCGCTGGTGCAATGGGGATCCGAAGTGCGCGAACGTGCGCGATGTTCAGGCGTCGAACAGCCACGCCGAATTCCATCTTCTCGAACTGGCCTCGAAGCTGCCGCGACCGAAGCGCAGCCGCCAAGTAGGGCGCGGGCATGAACCTTGGAGGTCTCAGACGCGCAGACGACTGCGTGATATTGGCTCCGTCGAGTTCTGGCGGAACGATTGCCAGCTTCCCGATGGTGCCCACGATCGCCAGGACGATATCCCCCTCACGCAACACGGAACGCGAGTAGCGCGAGGCAATCGACGGTGACGTTCGCTTGAGCGCAGAGATGTCGATCCGGCCGTCCACCAACTCCGTCGGCCGGATGTATGGGACGCCGCCTGGAACTTCAGGCCCGGCCTGGATGATCCCGTAGACGATGGGCGCCTCGTCTCCGATCAGTTCCTCCATCGAGGTCCACACCCACCCAACCGGCAGCGTCACGCGGCGTCCTCGCTATCAGCAGACCCGAGCAACTCCTCGAGGGCCGCGAGATCCGCGAGGGCGGCCTCGAGCTCGACGCGAATCTCGGCGGCGATAGCGTCGGGCTCGCCGAGGGCGGCCTCGTCGTGGGCGTCGTCGTCCTTGAGCCAGGACAGATCGAGGTTGTCGTTGCGCTTGGCGAGGTCCTCGCGGGTGAAGGCGCGGAAGCGGCCGGCGTCGCCCTCGTCCTTGCGCTTGCCGAGCGGGTCGGCGCCGAACGCCTTCACGAACGGCTCGAGGTACTCGCGGGTGAACGGCGTGCGCTTGCCGAAGGCCGGGGCGTTGGTGCGCAGGTCGTAGACCCAGACCTTCTTGGTATGGCCCTTGTCGGTCGCGCCGCGGGTGAAGAACAGCACATTGGTCTTCACGCCCTGAGCGTAGAAGATGCCGGTCGGCAACCGCAGGATCGTGTGCAGGTCGCACTTGTCCATCAGGTCACCGCGGATCTCGCGGCCCCGGCCCTCCTCGAACAGCACGTTGTCGGGCACCACCACCGCGGCCCGGCCGCCCGGCACCAGCGCCCGGTAGATGTGCTGCAGGAACATGAGCTGCTTGTTGCTGGTCGGGAACGTGAGGTCGTCGCGCGAGCCGCCGCCGGCGCCCTTCTTGGTGCCGAACGGTGGGTTGGTGAGGATCAGGTTGGCCTTCGCCAGCCTGGCGCCGTCGCTGGTGAGGGTGTCGCCGAGCAGGACCGCGCCGCCACCGACGCCGCCGAGGTCGTGCAGCATGCAGTTCATCAGCGCCAGTCGGCGAGTCTCGGGCACCAGCTCGACCCCGACGTAGGCCTCGTGTCGCTGGAACTCCTGCTCGCGGGTGTGGAGCGCGAAGAGCTGATCGCTGTGCCGCTTGATGAACGTGTCGGCCGCGATCAGGAAGCCGGCGGTGCCGGCCGCCGGATCCTGGATCCGCTCGCCGGGCTGCGGCCGCATCACCTCGACCATCGCGTCGATCAGCGGGCGCGGCGTGAAGTACTGGCCGGCGCCGCTCTTGGTCTCACCCGCGTTCTTCTCGAGCAGGCCCTCGTACAGATCGCCGAGGCCGTCGGTCTTGGCCGAATACCAGTCGAGGGCGTCGAGGTCGAGCACCAGGCGGGTGAGGAAGCGGGCCTCGCGCATCGAGGTCTGGGCGCCGGCGTAGATGGACCGGACCAGCGGGTCGGGGGCGCGGCCGAGCTTGAGCAGGATCTCCTTGTACGAGTCGAGCTGCTCGCCGCCGGGCGGCAGCGCCAGCAGATCGTCCCATCGACAGCCCTTCGGCAGCCGACTCTCCTTGTCGGTCTCCTTGGCCATCTTGAGGAACAAGAGCAGCGTCAGCTCGGTGACGTACTGCTGGTAGTTGATGCCGCCGTCGCGCAGGACGTGGCACAGGTTCCACAGCTTGGCGACGATGTCGCCGGTCGCGGTCACGGGTCAGGCTGCCTTTCCGTCGTTCCAGATCTCGTCGCCGAGATCGCGCATCACCTGCTCGAGCCGGCCGCCGAGCGCGCGGTCGATGGCCTTCCAGCCGCCGGCGTTCTCGAACGCGCCGGTGCCGAAGGCCTGGTCGTCGACCACGACCTCTTTCTTGAGCTGCTCGGCGATGCGCTCGAGCCACTTCTTCTGCGGCGGGGTCCAGCTGCCGGTGGCCTGGACCCGGGCGACCGCGCGATCGACCCGCTCGCCGTACGGCACGAGCGGCGAGCCGAGCGCGCGCTGGCGGATGAAGCCGATGATGGTGGCGGCGATGTCCTGGTCCTTCCAGTCGCGCCAGGCCGAGCGCAGGTGGGCCTCGGAGTAGCCGGCGGCGTCGAGCTTGAGCTTGAGCTCCCGCAACTGGGCGCGGGTCAGGTCGCGCGGACGGGTGCAGACCACCGCCAGCGCGGCGAGCTGGTTCTTGTGCTGATCGATGAAGCGGGTGAAGGCCTCGAGGTAGGCCTCGGGTCGGGTGTTGCCGTCGCCGTAGCCGCGCTCGACCTGGATGACCTCGTCGTCGTCGGTCGCGATGATGCGGGGCCGGCCGTCGCCGGGGATCGCGGAGAGTCGCGCGAGCATCACGATCAGCTCGGGCTGTGCGGCCAAAAGCGCGATCGCGCCGGTGGTGCCGGCGGCGTGGAGCGCGTCGGGGACCCGGGCCAGCGGGCAGCCGAGCGCGGCCTCAAGCGCGTCGATGGCGGCCTGTCCGTCCGCGGACGGCGGCCGCTTGCCGACCCGGCGGACCACCCGGCGCAGGCGCTCGACCAGCTCGCGCAGGACCTCGTCGGCGTGGCTGCGGCCGGCGTCGTGGCCGGGCGCCTTCAGCGCGCGCGGATCGAGCAGCTCGGCGACCAGCTCGCCGGTGGTGCGGTTGACGTCCTTGACCAGCGGCTTCATGTCCGAGACCTCGGACAGGATGTCGTAGAGGCCGACCGGGTCGTAGATGCGGAAGACCTCCTTGCCGATCTCCGGACACAGGCGGGTCGCGCGGCCGAGCATCTGCTCGTACAGGATGCGACTGCGGATGCGGCGCAGGAACACGATGTTCGAGACCTTCGGGACGTCGATGCCGGTCGACAGCAGATCGACGGTGACCGCGATCTTCGGCAGCGCCTCGTTCTTGAAGCGGCGGATGGCGTCGAGCGGCCGGTCGCTGGCGCCGGTGATCTTCTGGACCACGTCGTCGTCGATCGCGCCCCACGCGGCGGCCAGCGCGGCCTTGAGGATCGGCACCAGGCGCTCGGCGTGATCGTCGTCGACGCAGAAGATGATGGTCTTGGCCTCGCCGTAGGGGTCGAGGTGCTGGGCCAGCTCGCCGGCGACGGCGCGGTTGAAGCCGTCGGTGATGACGGCGCGGTTGAAGGCGGCGACCTCGAACTCGAGCTCGTCGGGCAGGAGCGAGAGCTGAACCTCGCCGCCCGGACGCAGGGTCTGGACCTCGGCGCCCTTCGCGAACGTGATGCCGTCCTGGGCCAGCTGGGTGACGATGCGGACCGGCGGCTCGTGATCGACCAGCCAGCCGTCGACGACCGCCTCGGGGTAGCTGTAGACGAAGACCGGCGCGCCGAAGATCTCGTGAGTGTGTTGGGCCGGCGTCGCGGTCAGGCCGATCTTGACCGCGTCGAAGTGATCGAGCACGCGGCGGTAGGTCGAGACGTAGTCGTCGAAGCCGCGCAGCTCCAGCTCGCCCTCGGTCAGCTCGCGATCGAGGGTGTAGCCGCGGTGGCTCTCGTCGACGATGATGCAGTCGTAGCGATCGATCGGCACCGGCGGCTGGTCGGGCGCAGCCCACAGGATGCGCTTGACCAGGCCTTGCACGGTGGCGACGTGGACCTGGGTGTCGCGCGCGGGGGCCACGTCCTCGAGGCCCATGACGTTGTAGTTCTGGGCGAAGGTCTGCAGGTTCTCGAGGCGGACCTCGTCGAAGGCGTTGTGGGCCTGGACCGCGAGCGCGCCGCGGTCGACCAGGAACAACACGCGCCGGAAGCGCTTCGACGCGAGCAGGCGGTGGATGAGGGCGATGACCGTGCGGGTCTTGCCGGTGCCGGTGGCCATCGCGACGAGGAGGCGCCGCTGACCGCGGCCGATGGCGGCCTCGATCGCGGCGATGGCGCGGACCTGGTAGTCGCGCAGGCCGAGCGCCTCCTGGACCTGATCGGGCGGCGCGGCGGCGAGCCGGGCCTGGGCGGCGGCGGGGTCGGCGGCCAGCATCTGCGCCAGCGCCTCGGGCGTGTGCCAGCCGAGCAGCGCGCGCGGATGATGGGTCGGATCGCGGACGTCGAGGAACCAGATCCCGCTCTCGGTCTCGAGCTGGCGCAGGTACGGCCGACCGTTGGTGGCGTACAGGAACGGCACCTGGTAGCGCGCGGCCTTCGCGGCGCCGGCGCCAGGGAACGACGTCGGCCAGCCCGCGCCGCTGTCGGAGGTGGCGGTGGCGGTCGACGTGGGTCCAGCGAGAGCGGCGAGCCCGCGCGCGTAGCGCTTGCTCTGCTCGAGCCTCGACGGGATCTTCGTCGCCTTCTTCTTGGCCTCGACCACACCGACCGGCGTGACGCCGACGAACAGCACGTAGTCGGCGCTGCCGCGACCGTCCTCCTTGGTGAAGGTCGGGACCTCCGCGATCGCGCGATGCTTGCCCTTCTCGGGCCGGGCGCCGGCCGCCCAGCGCAAGGCGACGGTGTCGACCTCCCAGCCAGCGTCGCGCAACTGGGCGTCGATCAGCACGCGGGTCTCGTGCTCGTCGAGGTCGGTGGCCAGGGTGGCGGCGACGGCCTGGGCGACGACCTGCTCGACGACGGCGGCGGGCGCCTTCGCCGCCTCGACGACGACGGCCTCGACCACCTTGGCCTGCTCGACCGCGGCCTGCTGGAGGTCGCGCTCGAAGGCGTGGGCCAGGGTCTCCCACTCGCGACGCTCGACCTCGGCGGTCTGGCGCAGCGCGGCCTCCTCGGCTCGGCGTGCGGCCTCGGCCTCGAGCAAGAGCCGCGCCTTCGCGGCGTCGGCCTTGTGGCCATCGGCCTCGGCGCGGGCGCGGGCGGCTTCGTCCTGCAGCGCGCGCAGGGTCGCGGTCGGATCGGGCGGCGCGACGTAGGCCGGCGCCTTCCATGCGGTGCGCGCGTGCGCGTCGCCGAACGTGCGATGGAACCAGCACGCAAGCTTGAAGCCGAGCGCGAGGCCGTTGACCGCGTCCTGGTGGGTGCCGAGGAAGTCGTGGGCCGCGCGGTTGCCGACCCGGCGCAGCATGTGGAAGATCTCGGCCACCTGATCGCGGACGATGCCGCGCTGCTCGAGGGTGCGCAGCAGGTCGAGCTGGTTGCCGCCACCGTCGCGCGCGTCGGCGAGCAGGCCCGCGCGCGCCGCGGCGTGACGGGCGAACGCCTCGCTGAGCTGGCGCAGCGACACCAGCGTCAGGCTGGGATCGACCGCGAGCGTGCGCTCGGCCGCGGTCGCGAGCCGCAGGTAGAGCGGCCCGTACGGCGCCAGGAACGCGAAGCTGGAGGTGGAGGTGCTGTCCAAGGCTCAACATG
>JAYVSF010000764.1:0-9422 GCA_043775605.1 Myxococcales bacterium | reverse complement strand
CCCGTCCTTCCTGACCACGTCGGCGGCGATGCCGGGCAGCGGTCGCGTCGCCGAGCCGGGCTTGGTCGGGGTCGCGCCCGGCAACGGCGAGATCATGATCGCGCCGGTCTCGGTCTGCCACCAGGTGTCGACGATCGGGCAGCGATCGCCGCCGATGACCTTGCGGTACCACATCCACGCCTCGGGGTTGATCGGCTCACCGACGGTGCCGAGCAGGCGCAGGCTCGACAGGTCGTGCTTGGCCGGGTGCTCGTCGCCCCAGCGCATGAACGAGCGGATCGCGGTCGGCGCCGTGTACAGGATGTTGACGCCCCAGCGCGCGATGATGTCCCAGAACCGATCGGGACCCGGCTGGTTGGGCGCGCCCTCGTACATCATCACGGTGGCGCCGTTCGCCAGCGGGCCGTAGACCACGTACGAGTGGCCGGTGACCCAGCCGATGTCGGCGGTGCACCAGAAGATGTCGTCCTCGCGCAGGTCGAAGACCAGCCGGCTGGTGTAGCTGGCGCCGACCAGGTAGCCGCCGGTGGAGTGGAGGATGCCCTTGGGCTTGCCGGTGGTGCCGCTGGTGTACAGCGAGAACAGCGGGTGCTCGCTGTCGTGGCCGATCGCCTCGTGGTGCGGCGACGCCCGGTCGACGGTCTCGTGCCACCAGTGATCGCGGCCGGCCTTCCACATGAAGTCGCCGCCGGTGCGCTTCACCACCAGCACGTGATCGACGTCGACGCCAGGGTGGGTCAGCGCCTGATCGACCGCGGCCTTGAGCGGGACGATCGCGCCGCGCCGCCAGCCACCGTCGGCGGTGATCACCAGGCGGGCGCCCGAGTCCTTGATCCGATCGGCCAGGGCCTCGGCCGAGAAGCCGCCGAACACGACGGTGTGCGGCGCGCCGATGCGGGCGCAGGCCAGCATCGCGATCACCGCCTCGGGGATCATCGGCAGGTAGATCGCGACGAAGTCACCGGCGTGGATGCCGAGCGCGATGAGCGCGTTGGCGGTCTTGCACACCTCGCGATGGAGATGGGCGTAGGTCAGGACCCGGGTGTCGCCGGGCTCGCCCTCCCACAGGATCGCGGCCTTGTTGCGGCGGCCGCCGGTCAGGTGACGGTCGAGGCAGTTGACGCTGACGTTGAGCTTGCCGCCGACGAACCAGCGGGCGTCGGGGAGGTGCCAGTCGAGCACCTGCCGCCACGGCTGATGCCAGTGTAGCTCGTGCGCGATCTCGGCCCAGAACTGCTCGGGGTGATCGGCGGCGGCCTTGGCCAGGGCCTCGTAGGCCTTCATGCTCGGCACCCGGGCCGCGGCCGCGAACTCGTCGGCTGGCGGGAACACCCGCCGCTCGTCGAGGACCGAGGTGATCGAGGTGTCGCCCGGGCCGAGGGTCACGACGCCACCGCCGCGCCCGAGCCGACCACCGCGACCAGATCGATCTCGACCCGCGCGTCCTTCGGCAGCCGCGCCACCTGCACCGTCGAGCGGGCCGGCGGCGGGCCGGTGAAGCGCTGGCCGTACAGCTCGTTGACCACGGCGAAGTCGGCGAGGTCGAGCAGGTAGATCGTGGCGCGGGCGACGTCGGCCCAGGTCGCGCCGCCGGCGGTCAGCACCGCGTCGAGGTTGGTCAGGACCTGCCCCGTCTGGGCCGCGATGTCGCCGGTGACCATGGCCCCGGTCGCGGGATCGAGCGGGATCTGGCCGGACGTGAAGAGCAGCTCCCCGACCCGCACGGCCTGCGAGTACGGGCCGATCGCCGCCGGAGCCGAGTCGGTGCGGATGGCGCTACGTTGCATGCCTGGTTGGTAGCACGAGTGACCGGCGCGGTCGCCGCGGCGCGGGCGAGGGCGGGCCGCGCAGCGACGGGCGCCGCGGCGCCGGCCGCGGATTCCGCACCCGGATGCGAGGACCGCAGCGACCGCCGCGTCACGACCCGGCGCGGGCGTCGCCCACCGGCCCGGGCAGGCCTCCCGGTCGATGGTACGCTTCGCTGCTGTGGCCGACGTGCCGTCACCCCCCGTCGACGCCGGCCTGGGTCGCTCCACCGGCACCCGCCGGGCGCTCGGGCTCGATCAGGTGCCTGGACTCGCCGGGCCTGCGCCCGAGGGACCCGACGGAGCCGAGCGTCCACGCCGGTCGCTGGTCGACGAGCCGGCGCCGCGCCGGACCGGCCTGACCGCGCTGCTGATCGTGCTGGTGCTGGTCGCGGTCGCGCTTGCCGGCCAGAGCGTCATCGCCTACCGCCGCGCCGGCGAGGTCGAGGAGCTGCTCGGGCGCTCGCAGGCTGAGCAGCTCCAGCGGCTGATCGGGCCGGCCCTGCGCGAGCACCGCGACGACGCCGCGCTGGCGACCGTGCTCGCGGCCGTGCTCGCCGATCATCGCAGCGACGGTCTGCGCTACCTGGCGGTGCTCGGGCCGGGCGGCCGGCTGCGGGCTGAGGCCGGGACCTCGCTCGATCCGTCGACGGTAGTGCCGCTGCCGGGGCCGCCGCGCGAGCCGCCCGATCGCCGGGTCGGTCGCCGCTGGCGGATCTACACGCCGCTGCCGGCCCGCCTGCAACCGGGCCCGAACGCCGACGGTATGCTGCCTGGCCCGCCGCCCGGCATGCCGCCCCCGTTCGTCCTCGAGCTCGAGCCCAGCGCCGGCAGCGCGCTGCGACGCGAGGCCACGCGCTCGCTGGTGGTCGGGCTGACGTCGTCGCTGGCGCTGATCGCGCTCGCGCTCCTGCTCGGGCGCTGGGTCCGCCACCACGATCGGGTCACCGCCCGCCACGCCCACGATCGTCGGCTGGCCGCGCTCGGCGAGATGTCGGCGGTGCTGGCCCACGAGATCCGCAACCCGCTGGCCTCGCTCAAGGGTCACGCCCAGCTCCTGGTCGAGAACCTCGACGGCGACGAGCGGGCCCGCGACCGGGCCAAGGCCGCGCGCGTGGTCGACGAGGCCATCCGGCTCGAGCGCCTCACCAACGACCTGCTCGAGTTCGCGCGCACCGGCCGCATCGAGCGGATGACGTGCAGCCCGGCCGAGGTCCTCGCCGCCGCGGCCGCGCCGCTCGACGGCGCGCGGATCGCGATCGACGACAGCGGCGCCCCGGCCCGCTGGAGCCTCGACGGCGGCCGGATGGCGCAGGTCCTGACCAACCTCCTGGCCAACGCGCTCGACGCCGCGCCGAAGACCGCGGTGGCCGCGACCGTCACCGTCGACGGCGGCCGACTGATCTACCGGATCCGCGACCGCGGCCCCGGGCTGCCGCCGGGCGGCCTGGCCCGCCTCACCGAGCCGTTCCTCACCACCCGGGTCAAGGGCATCGGCCTCGGCCTCGCGGTCGCGCAGCGCCTGGTCGCGCTCCACGGCGGCACGCTCGACGGCCGCACCCACCCTGACGGCGGCGCCGAGCTGACCGTGTCGTTGCCGCCCGCCGCGCCGGGCCCAGGAGAGAGCTGATGGGGCGGATCCTGGTCGTCGACGATGAAGACGGGCTACGCGCCTACCTGGCCGAGGCCCTGGCCGGCGCCGGTCATGACGTCGCCACCGCCGGCTCGGTCGACGAGGCCCTCGCGCGCCTGGCCAGCCAGGCCTTCCACGTAGTGGTCACCGATCTGCGCATGCCCGGCGCCGGCGGCATGGCCATCGTCCGCCGGGTCCGCGCCGAGCAGCCCGAGACCGAGGTCATCGTGCTGACCGCGTTCGGCAGCGTCGACACCGCGGTCGAGGCGATGAAGCTGGGCGCGTTCGACTACCTGCAGAAGCCGATCGCCAGCCCGGCCGAGCTGCGGCTGGTGGTGGCGCGCGCGGTCGAGCGCCATCAACTGCTGACCGCCCGCGATCGCGCCGGGCTCGAGCCGGCGGCGCCGACCTTGACATGGGGCGATCCGACGATGGCGCCGGTGGTCGAGGCGATGCGCAAGGTCGCGCCGACCGCCGCCACCGTGCTGCTGGTCGGCGAGAGCGGCACCGGCAAGGAGGTCTGCGCCCGCGCGATCCACGGCGCCGGGGCGCGGGCCCGCGGGCCGTTCGTCGCGGTCAACTGCGCCGCGCTGTCGGCCAGCCTGCTCGAGAGCGAGCTGTTCGGCCACGAGAAAGGCGCGTTCACCGGCGCCACCGAGCGTCGGCGCGGCCGGATCGAGCTGGCCGACGGCGGCACCTTCTTCCTCGACGAGGTCGGCGAGCTCCGGCCCGAGCTGCAGGCCAAGCTCTTGCGCGCGGTGCAGGAGCGCCAGGTCGAGCGGGTCGGCTCGAGCCGGACCATCGACGTCGACGTCCGCTGGATCGCGGCCACCAACCGCAACCTGGCGGCGATGATGAAGGAGGGCAGCTTCCGCGAGGACCTCTACCACCGGCTCGCGGTGTTCCCGATCCAGCTGCCCCCGCTCCGCGCCCGCCGCCACGATCTCGCGCCGCTCGCCGACGAGTTGTTGGCCCGGATCTGCCGCGAGCTCAAGCGCCCGCTGTTGACTCTCGACGGCGCGGCCCGGGCCGCGATCGTCGCCGCCGACTGGCCGGGCAACGTTCGCGAGCTGGCCAACGTGCTCGAGCGCGCGGTGATCCTGTGCGACGGCGCCACCCTCGGCGTCGGCGATCTCTGGCTCGAGACCGCGTCGGGCCCGGCCCGCACCGCCGACAGCGGCCCGGCCGCCGCCGGCACCCTCGACGAGCTCGAGCGCCGCGCGATCGAGGCCGCGCTCGCCGCCCACGGCGGCAATCGCCGGCGCGCCGCCGCCCAGCTCGGCATCGGCCTGCGCACGTTGTACGAGAAGCTCAAGCGCTACGGCCTGACCTGATCCGGGGGCCAGCCCCGGGCCAGCCCCCGCCATGTTTCCACGCGTCGGCGGTAGGGTTCGGTGGGCCGTAGGTGGACGTGCTCGTGGTGGGCGTTGCTCTGGACGAAGGCGGTGAGCCGGGCGGCGAGCCCGGCGCCCTTGGACAATTCACACCCCGATCAATCAGAAGCGCAGGTGGCGGCTCAACGACACCCGGAGCATCAGCCGCAACTCCCAGACAGAATCCTGTGCCACCACGATCGTCGGGTCACCCTCGGATCGATGCCACGCGCCCTCGAGCAAGAGGTTGGCGCGCTGCGCCGCCACCGGAACGTTCCAGTCGACGCCGGCGCGCATCGCCGTCGTGGTCGCGGTCGCGGCACCGACTGACAGGCGCGCGACCTCCGGCCGCACGAACACCGAGAGGTCGCCATGGCATTGCGATCCGTAGAGCTGCGCCAGGCCCTGGATGTATCCGCCGAGGACGAGTGTGTTCGTGGCCGCAAACCGCGACCCGATCCACTCGGTCTCGATCCGCAGCGGCCGGGCCCGACCGGGCAGGACCAACTCACCGTCGACCTCGCCGGACGCCCGCGCCCCGGCCACCGGCGCTTGCAGGAGCGGCGCACCGCCGAGCGCGCTGGTGAGGACGAACGCCGGGTCGTCGGAGTGGCGCGTGTAGTCGCCGGCCGCGCCGATGAAGAGCCTCGAGTCGCCGTCGTCCTTCCACACCACGGCGCTGATCTTCGCGGCGAAGTCGGTGAGGGCGCCAAAATGCGGATGCTGCTGGTTGAGCGACCCTGTGTTGTCACCAACGCACGCTGCAAGCGAAACGCCTCGGCCAAACGAGCCGCGGATCTGTCCACCCCACTGCGTGCCGAAGGCGTGCACCGAGCCGTGGCTCTCGAGGATCATCGATCGGTTGATGGTCGGGAGGTTGCCGCTCGACAGGTTGTCTTCACGGCTGAGGAGGTGGGTGTTCTCCCCGTAGAGGACCCGGAAGTGATCGGCGCTGTCGGCATCCTCGAGAGCGACGAAGGCATTCTCGAAGATCTTCCAGCCTGGGCCCTGCCGGAAGAAGTCGTTGTCTGTGAGATCGACCTCGTAGACCGCGGCGGCGCGCAGTCGACCGAATCGGGTCGACTGCAGCGACATGCCCTGCCGCGCACGACGCCAGTACGGTTCGCCGTCCCACGCGACGCCCTGCAGAAAGGCCCACGTGGTGTAGGTCCAGCCGCCCCGCGTCCACACCGCTCCTGCATCGGGATCGACCCTCCACCCGGTCACGGCGGTTGCGCTCGCCGAATGATCCGCGTGCGCACCGACGGGGGCGACCACGATGCCGACGATCAGAACGACAGCGTTCCGTCGGGCGGCCACCCCACGCTTGCCCGACTTGCGCCCCCGGAGACGCAGCCGGACCACGACCGCCGCCATGAACAGCAGGGCGACGCCCTCGACGAGAAGCTTCTCGGCGTCGAGGAAGTCGACGGGCTGGTCTCGCAGCGCCGGATCCGTGATCACGCCGTGAACGAGCAACGCCGGGATCGCGACGTAGGCCAGATAGTGCAGCGTGCGCCAGCGACGAAAGCCGATCCGCTTCAGGAAGTACGAGGACACGATCAGGACCGCGAGGAGCCAGAGCGCGACGGCGCCGAGCGTGTTCGCGACCGGCTGATGCGGGGTCCAAACGGGCAGCAGCAGATCCGACCACGAGAACCCGGAGCGCGGATCGAGCGGAATCAGGACGACGTGCGCGACCACGATCGCCGCCGCGGTGTACCCCGTCCACTTGTGGAGCACGAACGGCGTCACCGGTCCGAGGCGCACCTTTAGCCGAGCCCAAATGGCGAGGCCCAGCCAGGCATCCATGGCGAGGCCGACGAGCGCGACGAGGCCGAGGATGGACGAGAGATCGAGGGTGGCCATCGTTCAGTGACCGGTCAGATACCTGGCGATCGGCTCACCCCAGGTCACCCCGGAGACGGCGCAAGAGATCACGAGCGCGCCAGCGCACGGAAGCCAGAACCACGGGCGGCCACGACCGCGCGCCGGCAGCGGTGGCACGGGTCCAAGCAGGCGGAGCACCCGCGTGACGAGATCGAGGTCTGCTGGAGCCAGCGTCGCTCCCGGGCAGAATCCGACGCACCTGCGTGCCGCCGCCAGGATCGCGACCGCGAGATCTGCACCATCAACGTGCACTCGCGCCTCCTCGTCACGCGCCATCTCGAGCGCATGGCGCCAGGCGCGAAAACGTCTGGCGGCGCTCGGGATGGGCCATTGCAGGTCGGTCGCGAGCTGACCGAGCCACAGCCGCAGCGGATCGCGGTGAACGACGTGGGCTCGCTCGTGCGCCAGCGTCGCCGCGCGCGCCTGCTCGTCGAGGACTTCCGAAAACTCGGTGGCGACCACGACAACGGGCCGCCACAGACCGATCGTCGCCGCCGTCCGAACGGCGCCAGCGCGATGGCGCGCGCCGAGCGCGGCTCTCACGATCGCACGCGTCCAGACGACGACGACGGGCGCGGCCGCCACGAATGTCCACCAGGGCAGCCGTTCCGCGTGCGTCGGCTCCACGCTCGCCCAGCCGATCAGTGCCGCGAGCACCAGGAGCGAGGGCAGCACCGGAAACGCGAGCCGACTGGCCGCTCGGTGTTCCACGGCTCGCGCCGATGCGCGCGCATCGGCCGAGCGCGGCCTTGGCATCGCAGCCGCAGCGAGCAGCGCGCCGCCGCCCGCAAGGAGGAGGACGAGCACGATCAGGACCAGCTCACGATCCACGATTCCTCCTCTGCCGCATGCTCGCCAGCCGCTCCAGCTCGGCGAGGAGTGTGGGATCAAACGCCTCCACGGCGTCGACCAGCGCGGCCAGCGCGGGCCGCGGTCCGCCGAGAATCTGCGCGACCGCGATCACCGCTCGCTCGCGGTCGATCCGCTCGCGCTCGACCTTGGCCCTGTAGAGGAACGTCTTGCCAACCTTCCGGCGGACGACCAGGCCCTTGGCGTGCAACCGATCCAGGATCGTCGCCGTCGTCGTGTAGACGAGCCCCCGAGGCCTGCCGACCTGATCGAAGATGTCCCGAGCCGAGACCGCCCCCGCGGCTTCCCACACCGCCGACAGCACAGCGTATTCCAGTTCCCCGCCGGGATGCTTGGTTGCCGTCACTGCCTATCGCCAGCATCTCTTACGCCTGTCGTAGATGTCAAGCGCGGGGTTCCAACAGTCGCCAGAGGCGAAGTTGAAGCCGGAAGCCGGAAGCGGTCGGCGAAGCCAGCGCAGCGTGCGGCCGGCGGCGCTGCGAAAAGTTGCGCGAAGCGCCGCCGGAAGGCACCTCGCCAAGCCATCGAAGCCGGCGGCGGCAGAACCGACGAGCGGTGTGCTCGCCGGAAGCGCGGATTCGCGCGGAGCACGCCGGGCCGATCGGTCGGCGAAGCGAGCGAAGCGGGGCGCCCCCGGCCGCGCGAAACGTTACTCCAAGCCCCACCGCGAGCCGGGTGCCCGGTGCCCTTGGAGTAAACAATTCACACGGCGGGGGCTGGGACCCATGATCGGGTCGCGCCGCCCGCCGGTTCACAGCCCGCATGACCGCGATGTCGCGGGCCCGGACAGCCTGCATGCGGGAACCGCATCCCCGTTGTATGCGGCTCTCGCACCACGCGCCGCGCACCTCGTCGTCGCCGGCCGCGCAGTTCGCGATCGCGAACACTTGGCCATCGGCCCGGCCCTTGCTGAAGGGACCTCGCAACCCACGAGGAGCCACCGATGCCCATCCGTCGCCTCATTTTGCACCACGCCCTGCGCCCCGCCGCTCTGGTCCTGACCGGCCTGCTCGGCGCCTGCCTCACCGAGCCCGGCGACGGCGATCAGCCAGACGCCGTCGGCGACCCCGGCGATCCCGGCGACTCCGGCACCGGCCCGAGCATCGACGCCGGGCCGACCAGCGATCCGACGCCCTTGCCGATCGAGGTCACCCGGGTCCTCGACCTGCCGGCCACGCCGTTCCACTACGGCGAGGTCACCCTGCCCGCGCACTTCCAGACCCCGGCGGTGCGCGCGCTCGACAACACGCCGGCCGACAACCGCATCACCGACGACGGCGCCACCCTCGGCCGGGTCCTGTTCTACGACCGCAACCTGTCCGCCAACCGGACGATCGCCTGCGCCTCGTGCCACGTCCAGGCCCGCGGCTTCTCCGACGCCACCGCGTTCTCGACCGGCTTCGCTGGCGGCCACACCACCCGCAACTCGATGCCGGTGATCGACGCCCGCTTCTACCGCAACGGCCGGTTCTTCTGGGACGAGCGGGCCGCGACCCTCGAGGCCCAGGTCCTGCAGCCGATCATCAACCCGGTCGAGATGGGACTCACGCTCGACGAGCTGACCACCCGGGTCGCGGCCCAGCCCTACTACGCGCCGCTGTTCCAGCGCGCGTTCGGCGATCAGGTGGTCACCACCGATCGCATCGCGAGGTCGCTGGCCCAGTTCGCGCGCTCGCTGGTGTCGTACCGCTCGCGCTACGATCAAGGCATCGCCGCCACCGGCGACGTCAACCCGCCGTTCCCCGGCTTCACCCAGGCCGAGAACCAGGGCAAGCAGCTGTTCATGACCCGCGGCGGCTGCGCCAACTGCCACATGTTCAATGGCCCGCCGGCGCCCGGCCCGCGCCCCAA
>JAYVSF010000763.1:0-7597 GCA_043775605.1 Myxococcales bacterium | reverse complement strand
CACAACCTGTTCCTCGCCGAGCAGGACGGGGGCTTCACCTGGAAGCTGCTCGACTTCGGGGTGTCGAAGCTGATCGACGGCGGCGGCACGCTGACCGCCGGCCACGTCATCGGCACGCCGGGCTACATGGCGCCCGAGCAGGCCCGCAGCGAGGACGTCGGGCCGCCGGCCGACGTCTATGCGCTGGCCGCGATCGCGTACCGCTGCCTCACCGGCCATCCGCCGTTCACGGGCAAGGACGTCCCGTCGACCCTGTACGACGTCGTCTACAAGATGCCGACCCGGCCGTCGCTGCTGGCCGAGCTGCCGGCCGACGTCGATCGCGCGCTGGCGCTGGGCATGGCCAAGGCGCACCGCGACCGGCTGGCGAGCGCGGCCGAGTTCGCGTCGGCGCTGGCGCTGGCCGCCGGCGGCGCGCTGCCGGCCGAGCTGCGGGCTCGGGCTGATGCGCTGATCGAGCGCCACGCCTGGGGTCAGCGGCTCGTCACCTGATCGCGACGACGCGGCGGTCAGCGACGCCAGGCGAGGGCGGCAGTGGCGGTCGCGTGGCCGGCGCCGGCGGCGAAGACGTCGTCGGAGCCGAGCGCGAGGCCGGCGCGCAACCCGGCCGGCAGGCGGGCGGTGAGCTCGACCGCGGTCGGCACGATCAGGCCGGCGAAGAACTGCTCGGCGGCGGGCCCGCGCGGCTGGACGACGACGCCGAGCGAGACGACGCCGGCGATCACTGCGCCGGCCGCCAGCCCGACCCCGAGCCGCTCGCGGTTGTCGTGGTCGCGACCGACGAGGCCGAGGCGCAGCGCCGGCTCGAGCCGGGCCCAGGCGCGACCCTGACGCCAGCCTGCGCTGGCACCGAGCTCGATCGCCACGGTCGCGGCGGCGACGTCCTCGACCACGAGCTGGACCCGGCCGCGCAGGCCGTCGCCGGCGCCGAGCGCGATCAGCGCGGTGAGCGCGCCGCGGTAGCGCACGCCGCACACGTGCAGGCAAAGCCCGCGGTCGGGCGCGCCCAGGCCGTCGCCGCCTGGGCCGTGGCTGAGCCCGAGGGTGAGGCGCGGGCCGAGGCCGTACCAGAGCTCCGGCGCGAGCCCGACCGCGCCATCGTGGCGGCGGGCCCAGGCGCCGAGCCCGAGCTGGACCTGGCCGGGCGCGAGCAACCCGGGGTGCCAGGGATCGCCGCGATCGTCGTCGGCGCGCGCGGTCGTGGCCACGAGGCCGAGCGCCAGCGCGGCGAGCGTCGCGAGCTGGCGCGAGCGACGGCGGATCACGCCGCCAGATACCACGACGGCGCCGACGGTGACGCTGTACAACACGGCATGCGTCCCCTGCTCGCCGGCCTCGCCGGCCTCGCCCTGCTCGGCTGCGGGTCCACGCCCGCGGCCCACACGCCGGCGCCGCCCGCCGAAGCCAAGCTCGACCTCACCGCGCCGTGGGTCGATCCCGAGAGCTTCGTGCCGGCCGGCGCCGAGCCGGCGGCGCGCGCGCTCACCGACGCCACCCGCAACCCCGCGGCGCCGACCCTCGCGATCGTCGGCGGCACCGTGATGACCGCGACCGGCACCGTCATCGAGCGCGGCACCGTGGTGCTCGCCGGTGGCGCGATCCGCGCGATCGGCGGCGCCGACGTCGCGATCCCGGCCGGTGCGCGGGTCATCGACGCGCATGGCCGCTGGGTCACGCCCGGCATCATCGACGCCCACTCCCACCTCGGGGTCTATCCGGCGCCGGCGTCGCGCGGCAACGACGACGGCAACGAGGCGGTCGCGCCGGTCACCGCGGGGGTCCGCGCCGAATACGGCTACTGGCCCGACGACCCGCAGATCGAGCGCGCGCTCGCCGGTGGCGTCACCGCCGCGTTGATCCTGCCGGGCTCCGCCAACCTGATCGGCGGGCGCGGCTTCACGGTCGCGATGCGGCCCGGGCGGATCGCCGCCGAGGTCGCGTTCCCGGGCGCGCCATCGACGGTGAAGATGGCCTGTGGCGAGAACCCGAAGCGGGTCTACGGCGGCAAGGGCGGACCGCAGACCCGCATGGGCGTGTACGCCGGGTTCCGGGCCGCGTTCGCGCAGGCCACGGCCTACGCGCAGAAGCAGGCCGCGTACGCCGACGGCCGCGCGCGCTGGCTGGCGCGACGGGCACGCGCTGCCGAGCTCGACGCCGCCGCGGTCACCGCCGGCACCGGTGGCAAGCCGATCGCCGGCGAGCCGGGCCCCGAGCCACCGGCGGTCGATCTCGGTCTCGAGACCCTGGCCGGCGTGCTGCGCGGCGAGGTCCTGGTCCAGATCCACTGCTACAAGGCCGCCGACATGGCCCAGATGATCGCGATCGCCGATCGCTACGGCTTCGCGATCCGCTCGTTCCACCACGCCCTCGAGGCCTACAAGATCCGTGACCTGCTCGCCGCGCGCGGCATCGCGGTCAACACCTGGGCCGACTGGTGGGGCTTCAAGCTCGAGGCCGAGGACGGCATCCCGGAGAACGCGGCCTTGATCACCGAGCAGGGCGGGCGGGTGACCATCCACTCCGACTCGGCGATCGGCATCCAGCGGCTCAACCAGGAGGCCGCCAAGGCCGCCGCTGCCGGGCGTCGGGCCGGCGTCGCGCTCACCGACGATCAGGTGCTGCGCTGGGTCACCGCCAATCCGGCGTGGGTGCTCGGCATCGACGCGGTCACCGGCACGCTCGAGGTCGGCAAGCGCGCCGACGTGGTGGTGTGGTCCGCCTCGCCGTTCTCGGTCTACAGCAAGACCCAGCTCGTGGTGGTCGGCGGCGAGGTCGCGTTCGATCGCGCGGTCGGCCTGCGGCCCGCCGATCTCGAGCTCGGCGCCACCGCGATCGACGGCGCGCCACCACCGCCGGCGGCGGCGACCGGAGGTGGGCGATGACCGCCGGCGCGCGTGGTCGCGCGATCGTGCTGGCCGCGCTCGCGGTCGTCGGCATCGCGGCAGGTAGCGCCACACCCGCCCACTCCGAGCCGCTGGCGATCGTCGGCGCCAAGGTCTTGGTCGGCCCCGGCCAGACGCTCGACGGTGCGACCGTGATCGTCGACGGCGGCGTGATCACCGCGGTCGGCGTCGGCCTGGCCGTGCCGGCCGGCGCCCGCGTCATCGACGGCACCGGCAAGCAGATCAGCGCCGGCTTCGTCGAGGCCCAGTCCGGCGTCGGCCTGGTCGGGATCTCGCTCGAGCCCGGCGACGTCGACGGCCGGTTCGGCGAGATCGATCCGGTCCACGCCGATCGCATCCACGCCGCGTTCCTGGCCCGCGACGGCTACGATCCCGGCGCGGTCGCGATCCCGATCACCCGCGCCGCCGGGGTCACCACCGTGATCGCCGCGCCCCAGGGCGGGCTCATCGCCGGCCAGAGCGTCGCGTACTCGCTGGCCGACGGCGCTCGTGAGCCGTTGCGCGGGCCGGTGGCGATGCAGGGCGCGCTCGGGTCGGGCGCCGGCGCCGAGCAGTCGCGCGGCCGGGCCATCGAGCTGCTGCGCGAGGTCCTCGACGACGCGCGGGTCTACGGCAAGGATCCGGCGGCCTACGAGCGCAACCAGCGGCGGTCGATGATCGCCGACCGCCTCGATCTCGTCGCGCTGGCGCCGGTGCTGAACGGCGCGCTGCCGCTGGTGATCGACGCCCGCTCGGAGGCCGACATCCGCGCGGCGCTGCGCCTGGCGAAGGACCTCAAGCTGTCGATCGCGATCGCCGGCGGCGCCGAGGCCTGGCGGGTCGCGCCCGAGCTGGCCGCGGCCAAGGTCCCCGTGCTGTTCGATCCGATGGACAACTTGCCGAACACCCTCGACGCCGTCGACGTCCGCGACGACGCGCTCGCGATCCTCGGCCGCGTCGGCGTGCCGATCGCGATCACCAGCCTCGGCGACCCGATGCGCGCCCGCAACCTGCGCCAGCTCGCGGGCATCGCGGTCGCCAACGGCCTGCCCGCCGATCAGGCTTTGGCCGCGCTCACCACCGTGCCCGCCGCCCTCTACGGCCTCGCCGGTCGCGGCACGATCACCAAGGGCGCGGTCGCCGACCTCATCGTCTGGTCCGGCGATCCGTTCGAGCTGTCGACCGCCGCCGACGTCGTCATCATCGGCGGCGTGGTCCAGCCCCACCGCGATCATCAGACCCGCCTCCTCGACCGCTACCGCCGCCTGCCCCCGCGCTGACCGGACTCGGACTCGGACTCGGACTCGGATTCGGGCTCGGGATCGGACTCGGATTCGGATTCGGACTCGGACTCGGACTCGGATTCGGATTCGGATTCGGATTCGGATTCGGATTCGGATTCGGATTCGGATTCGGACTCGGAACTCTAGCAACAGTCGGACGGGATCCGTGCTGGTGCCGGCCGGTCCGTTTCGCGCCGGGGCAAACTGCCGAGCCGCCGAGCCTATCGACCGGTGCCCTCGCCGGTCGCGCGGGCCCGCGCGGCGCGCCCGACCGTTGGGCGCAACCGGGGACCGGCGCGGTCGATAGCCGTTCTCGTGAGCATGAACCTGTCCGACCACGCCGCTCGCCGGCCGTATCGTTTCGAGGACCCAACAGATGCCATTGACGCCCAACAACGGGGGCCAGGCGCTACTCGCATGCAACGCCGGCGAGACGATCCTCGGCGGCGGGTGTCGACTGATGTCTCCCGACGGCCGCATCGTCTTGAGTGAGGCGGGGATTGCCCGACAAGGCGCGATCAGTGCCTACCAGTGCGTCTTCGTCTCCACGAGCCCGGTCGCCAACACCGGCATCGCCGAGGCGATCTGCCTCGCGCCGGCGCCATAGCACAGCGAGTGTCCGGCGCCGGCGTGCCTCGAGCCGGCGGGCTGCGCGACCGGTGCGTGCCTGCCGGCGTGCGAGCTGTACAGCGGCACCCGGCGGGTCTCCTCATGGCCGAGGCCTCATGCGGAGCTGGCAACGGTCGGACCGCACCGGCTCAGCCTTGCGGGGTGATTGCGTCTGGGCACCGAGGTGAGACGATCGCGACTCGCGTGAAGCCACCGTTCACACGCAACCGCGCCGCGCCGTGGCCGATAGCGCAGTCATCATGACCTTCGGACGAGCTCCCGGCGACCATCATCCTTCCGCGTCGTCGTTCGGCGTCGGCGGCGCGCCGGCGCCCGGACCGCAGCTCGACGCGCCCTATGCCGGCGGCCCTGCGGACGGCTTCGGTGGCCGCGGTTCGCAAGCGGCGGCGCCGGCGACGCCCGGCGCGGCGAGCCGGCTGGCCGCGCCGCCGGCCATCGACTTCGGCGAGGCGGTGGCTGGCGAGCACCCGACCAGGCCCTGCCACGTCTTCAACCTGCATCCGACCTACGAGGCGTACGTCGCGGTGTCGCTGACCGGCAGTCCCGAGCTGGCCCTGGTCAGCGCGCCCGACCGGCTGCGGCCGAGCCACGAGGGCCTGGGCACGCCGATCGTGCTCATGTACCAGCCGACCGCGCGCGCCGAGTCGAGGGCGACGCTGAAGGTCAGCGCGCAGTGGCAGACCGACGTGTGGCCGGCGACCACGATCGAGATCCCGGTGACCGCCCGGGCCTACGCCCCCGGCGAGAAGACCCACGCCGAGGAGGCGACAGCGACCGCGGCGGCGACCGACGGGAAGCGCCAGGCCGCGGCCGACCTCGCGCGCGAGGGTCAGCTCGACGCCGCCCTCGCCCGCGAGAACCGCAACCCCACGCCCTACCCGCAGGGCGACGCGAACCGGCTCGACGCGGTCTACCAGGACGTCAAGTCCGTGCTGGCGACGGTCACTGCGCAGCAGCGCGGGGCCGTCGACGACGTCGGCCGCGAGGTCGACGCGTTCCATCGCAAGGTGTCGCGCAGCCAGCACGGCCTGCTGTTCAACCTGGCGATGTTCGCGCTCGACGCGGCGACCGCGGGCATCGCCGGCTCGCTGGCGGCGGGCCTGAGCAAGCGGGTGAGTCAGCTCGTGCGGCTGCCGCCCCGTCTCGACGACGTCTACGGCGCGGCCGTGTGGTCGCCGGCCCGCGACGCCGCGTCCAATCCGCCCGAGGCGGTGGCGCTGGTGGTCGAGTCGTTCAAGCAGGGCTTCAAGCAGGCCGGCAAGGCCGGACGCGAGGCCGCGTTCAGCGCCGGCGCCCAGCTCCCGACCGACGGCGTCGACAGCGGCGAGACCATCGACTTCTTCAGCGGCCTGGCGTCGGCGGTCAACCACGCGGGCCTCGACCGAGAACTCGCGCTGATCGCCGCCCACGCCCACCTGCTGCCGACCCTGCGCGCGGCCCCCGACGTCGCGGTCGCCACGATGGAGGCGATGCACGAGGAGCTGCTCCTGACCATCGGCGTGGCGAAGGAGACCCAGAAGGACGAGGCCCGGCTGGCCTGGATGCGCTTCCTGTCGCAGCACGCGCTCGGCTCGCTCGACGCCCGGCAGGCCACGGCCCTCGGGCTCGTCCCGGGCGCCGGGGCCGCGCCGATCACCGATGTCCGTGGCGCCGAGGCACCGCCCCGGGAGGGCGAGCCGATGGCCCGCCTCGACGGGGTGCTCGACCTCGAGTTCGAGGCCGACTACGTTGCACCGGAGGGGCCAGTCACCGTCAAGAAGGCGCGCATGACCGGCGTCCACGCCAGGATGGTCGAGACGCTGCTGCGCCGGCCCCTGCGCGAGCTCGGCCTCGTCATCCGAGCGCACGGGACCGCGCCCGGCGCGGCGGTGTTGCCGGTCACGGTCGTGCGCGACGAGGCCGGCAATATCCGCTTCACCGACGAGACCGGCGCCGCCGGCCAGCCGTCGACCTGGCTGTCCCGCAAGGGCGGCTCGGTCCACGCGTCGCCCGAGCGTCAGCGGCTCGGCGCGGTCAAGCTGATGGACGAGCTGCTCGACCAGCGGGTCGGGGAGTTGGTGGAAAGTCACAAGGTCGACACCGATCACCAGGAGCAGCGACGTTGATGCGCCTGATCGCCATGCTTGCCGGGGCGGTGCTGGTCGCGTGTGGGGCCGGAAAGGCGGCCCCGGAATCGGCCGAGGTGCTGGTGCCGGCCGGTCCGTTCATCGCCGGTGCGAACTGCACCCCCCACGAACCCTTCGACCCTGGTTGCGGAGAATCGCCCCGCGAGCCGCGCACCGTGGTCACGCTGCACGCCTTCTTCATCGACCGCAACCTCGTGACCCGCGACGACTACGCACTCTGTGTCCGGGCCGGCGCCTGCCCCGACGACGTCGAACCGCCGGACTCGCGCGGGGGGGCGCGAGGAGGTCTTGTGTATCTACGCACCCTGGCCATGGTCCGCCAAGAGAATGCGCAGGCGTACTGTCACTGGCGAGGAGGCCGGCTGCCGACGTCCGACGAGTTCGAGCGCGTCGCCCGAGGCACGGACGGTCGCACCGAGCCGTGGGGACGACGAGCCTCGCCATGCGGGGGCACTCTGTCGCGGGCCTGCCTGACCTACAAGGGCCCGGCCGGCGTGCGGGCGGTCGCGTACAACTCGCAGTGGGTGGCCGAGCGGCGAGCGGAGTTCGGTGCCGACCGCGCCCACGGGATCACCCAGGGCGCCTTTCCGCTCGGCATGATCCGAGGCGACGACGACAGTGCCTTCGCGGCCTGGAATAGCGTGAGCCTCTATCCCGCGTCGAGCGACACCGCCTA
>JAYVSF010000762.1:0-8941 GCA_043775605.1 Myxococcales bacterium | reverse complement strand
CGTCGTCCGCGGCCGCGCCGCCGTGCAGGAACGTCGGCAGCGCCGACACGCCGATGTCGGCGCCCTCGGCGAAGACCAGGGCCTGCTCGATCGCGTTCTCGAGCTCGCGGACGTTGCCCGGCCAGTGGTAGGCCATCAGCCGGCCGAGCGCGGCGTCGGACACCGCCCGCACCCGCGGGTTGGTCTTGGGCCCGAGCTTGGCGACGAAGTGCGCGGCCAAGAGCGGGATGTCCTCGCGCCGCTCGCGCAAGGACGGCAGGCGCAGCGGCACCACGTGCAGGCGGTAGAACAGATCCTGGCGGAAGCGGCCGGCGAGGACCTCGGCGTCGAGGTCCTTGTTGGTCGCCGATAGCACCCGGACGTCGACCTTGATCGGCGCCTCGCCGCCGACCCGCTCGAACTCGTGCTCCTGCAGCGCGCGCAACAGCTTGACCTGCATCGCCGGCGGGATGTCGCCGACCTCGTCGAGGAACAGGGTGCCGCCGTCGGCCAGCTCGAACCGGCCGAGCTTCTGCTTGATCGCGCCGGTGAACGCGCCCTTCTCGTGACCGAACAGCTCGCTCTCGAGCAGGGTCTCGGTCAAGGCCCCGCAGTTGACCTTGATGAACGGCCCGCTGGCCCGCTTCGACAGCCGGTGGATGGCGCGGGCCACCAGCTCCTTGCCGGTGCCGCTCTCGCCGGCGATGTAGACCGTGATGTCCGACGGCGCGACCTTCTCGACCGCGCGGTGGACCGCCGCGATCTTGTCCGACGCGCCGATCAGCTCGGTGAACTTGCCGCCGGTCTCGGCCCGCAGGTATGCGTTCTCGGCCTCGAGCTTCTTCCGGGCCCGACGCGCGCTGGCCAGCTCGAGCCCGCGGGTGACCTTGAGCCGCACCACCTCGGGCGTGAACGGCTTGGTCAGGAAGTCGAACGCGCCCAGCTTCATCGCCTCGACCGCGGTCTCGACCGTGCCGAAGCCGGTGACGATCATGATCGGCACGTCGGGGTCGAGCGCGGTGATCGCTCGGAGGACGTCGACGCCGGTCAGGCCGTCCATCTTGAGATCGGAGATCACGAAGTCGACGCCGCGCCGGGCCCGGAAGGCGTCGATGCCGGCCTGGCCCGAGGCTGCGGTCACCGGCTCGTGGCCGAGCTTCTTGACGGTGTGGGCGAGGCCGTCGCGGATGGTCTCGTTGTCGTCGATGATGAGGACGGTGGCCATGGACTTCCTGCCGATCAGCGGGGCTTCGGACCGTGAGCCGGGATGATCACACGAAACGCGGTCTCGCCGTCCTCGGACGTCACCGTGACCTCGCCGTCGTGGGCGGCGACCAGCTCGCGGACGAAGGCGAGGCCGAGGCCGGTGCCCTTCTCGCGGGTGGTGAAGAACGGATCGAAGATCTTGCCGCTGACCGACGCGCTGATGGTCGGGCCCCGGTTCCACACCGTCAGCTCGACGACAGCGCCGCGGGCCCGGGCCGACAGCCGCACCGCAGCCCCCCGCTCCCGCGAGTCCTGAGCGGGACCGGCTCCGGACCGACCGATCGAGCCCATGGGCGCTTTGTGCCCAGCGTCCGAGGCCGCGGCCTGGACCGCGTTCTTCACCAGGTTCAGCAGGACCCGGCGCAGCGCCCCGGGATCGGCGACCACGGTCAGCGGCTCGCGCGCGCGCTCGTCGCCCAGCTCGCCGACCTCGATCTCGAGCCCCGCGGCGCCGGCGTCGGCGCTGGCCAGCTCGGCGACGTCGGCCAGCAGCCCGCGGACGTCGACCACGCTCGGCTCCAGCGGCGGCCGGCGGGCGAAGTCGGCGAACTCGCGCACCACGCGCTCGAGGTAGCCGACCTCGCGATCGATCTTGGCGGCGTGGGCGGCGCGCGGATCGCCCTCGAGCTCCTCGCGCAGGATGCCGGCGTAGAGCTGGATGCCGGCCAGCGGGTTGCGGACCTCGTGGGCGATGCCGGCCAGCATCTGCTGGGTGCGGGCGTCGCGCAGGACCAGCTGGGTGCGCATGGTCTCCATGGTCGCGGCCAGGACCCCGAGCTCGTCGCGGCCGGCCGGCGCGATCGGCCCCGACAGATCGCCGGCGCCGATCCGGGTGGCGGCCGCGGCCAGGATCCGGACCGGGCGGGTGATCAGCACGGCGACGCCGAAGGTGGCGGCCAGCACCAGCCCGAGCAGGCCGACGCCCCACCACCACAGGCTGCGACGCAGCGCGGCCAGCCGGGCGAAGTAGGTCGCCGGGGCCTGGGCCCCGATCGCCAGCACCACCTCGGGCTCGGTCTCCGACGCGTGGACCGGGGCGTAGCCGACCTTGTACATCGTGCCGTGGCGGTCCTCGAAGGTGACCGAGGCCGCGACCCCACCGGCGAACACCCGCTCGAGCTCGACCCGATCGAGCTCGGCCTGGTAGTAACGGGTGCCGATGGTCACCGCCGGATCGGTGTCGGCGAACGAGCCGAACTGCCGATCGAAGACGTAGAGCCGCGCGCCGGTGACCGCCGCCACCGCGGCCAGCTTGGCGACCACGTTCTGGTGGGCACGCTCGGCCTCGTCGCCAGCGGCCAGGGACGCGAGGTACTTGCCGCGGACCTGGGTCGCTGCCGAGGCCGCGACCGCGGTCAGCCGGGTGCCGAGCTCGGCGTCGAGATCCTTGCGGGTGACCTCGTACGCGACCACCGCGAACACGGCGAACAGTGCCAGGGTCGGGGCGGCGACCGCGAGCAGCAGCTTGACCAGGATGGTCGCGCGCGGACGCACGTCCAGAACGTACCGCAGGAATCAGAGCCGAGGGTTGGTCGTCTCACGTGGGGCGGACTTGCGAAACCTCATGCTGACCAACCCTCTCCGGCCGCACGGGTTGCGGCGGCCAGGTCCCGCGCCTATCGTCGTCGCCTATGACGCTTCGGGTGCAGCGTCCGTGGCCACGGCTGGTCTCGATGTCACGGTCCGGTCGGTACGTCGCGATCCGGGCGCCGGGCGGCCTCGAGTTGGTCGACGCGCTCGGCACCGCGCCCCGCCAGACCATCGCCGCGCCCGACCTGGTCGACTTCGCGTGCGTCGGCGCTCACTTGTGGCTGCTCGACGGCGCGCGGATCCGCCGGCTCACGCTCGAGGGCGGCCGGGTGATCGAGCCGCCGATCACGCTGCCGGGGCCGGGCACCGGGCTCGAGCCCACGGTCGGCGGCACCGCCCACACCGCGCTGGTGCTCGGCGAGCCGCCGATGCTGGCCGACGCCCTCTACGATCGGGTGAGCGCCGAGGCCATCGACCCCGGTGGCGACGCGCTGTTCGCGCTGATCGGCCGCCGCGTGCTGGCCGCCAGCGACGAGGTCCTGCGCTTCCTCGAGATCGGCCGCGGCGAGGTCGGCCGGGCCCTGATCGGCGACGTCGGCCCGGTGCTGGCCGCGAGCGCGCTGTTCGCGGGCCGGGCGATGGCGGTGTTGTGCCGGGGCGAGAACCAGGACGTGTTCGTGGTGCTCAAGCCGACCGGCGCCTTGATCCACAAGGTCAGCCTGCCGCGGACCCGACGCTGGGCGGTGGCCGACAACCGCGGCGTCGCGATCGTCGCCGCCGAGGAAGTCGGCATCATCGTGGTCGATCTGCGCTACGGCCGGGTCCAGTCCGAGACCGCCGCGCCGTGGCCGATCCACGACCTCGACGTCGATGCCGACGGCCAGTACGTGGTGCTGGCCGGCGCGGCCGAGGGCGGCGGCCTGCCAGCGGTGCTCCACACCCCGGCCACGGATCTGTTCAGCGTGGCCGCGGCCACCCGGCGCACGACGATGACCGCGATCGCCCGCGGCGAGGAGCAGGAGGCCCGGCCCGAGCGCGGCCACGGCGCCGGCGTGCCCCGGCTGCAGCTCAGCCTGCGCGACGACGATGACGACGACGACGACGACCGGACGGCGCCCGCGCCGCTGGTGGCGACCACGCCGTCGGGTCACCTCCTGGCCGCGGTCGTGGCGCCAGCCCCGATCGACGCCGCCGACAGCGAGCCCCCGGTCCTCGACGAGCTCGAGCCGGCGGCGCCCGCCCCCGTGGTCGTGCCCGACGTGCCGCCGCTCGCGTTCGGCGCGGCCCTGCCGCCGATCACGATCGACGCCAGCGGCGAGTGGTCGCCCTACAGCTCGGCCCGCGAGCACCTCGACGAGATGCTCGACCTGGTCGCGGCCCGCGCCGCCCGCGCCATCGCCGAGGCCTGGAACAGCGGCCGGCTGAGCGTGCCGTCCGAGGACATCCGGCCCTTCGAGCGCGAGGTCAAGGCCCTGCTCGGCCACGTCGGCGGCTTCGCCCCCGAGCTGATGCTCGAGAGCGACGAGCGCCTGGGCCGGATGACCGCGCGCAGCGGCGGCCGGACCCGCGCCACCCTGGCCCGCGGCATCCGCCTGCCGTTCGTCGAGCTGTCGCGCGAGTTCGGGCTGTCGAGCGTGGCCGCCCACGTCCTGATGGTGGCGATGGCGCCCAGCGCCCGCGGCGAGATCGCCCGCCTGTTCGGCATCCTCGGCAACGACGAGAACCGGCCGATCGTCGATCGCTTCCTGATCGAGACCGTGATCGGCGGCGCCGACCGCGCGGCCCGGGCCGAGGTCGCGCGCGAGCTGGCCGAGGACGCGCCGCTCTTGCGCTACGGCCTGCTGCGGGTCGCCGCCAGCGAGCGGGCCCAGCTGTTCTCCGCCATCACCGTCGATCCGGTGCTGATCGAGCGGGTCCGGGGCCGGCCCACCACCGGCGGCCACGGCGACGTCACCACCGTGCGCAAGGCCGACCGCACGCTCGCGCAGCTGTACATCGCGCCCGAGGTCAAGCGCGACCTGGTGCTGGCGCTGGCCAACCGCCGCGCCGACGACGATCCGGTGCGGGTCGCGATCCGCGGCCGGCGCGGCTCCGGCCGACACAGCCTGATCGCGGCGCTGGCCGCCCGGGTCGAACGCGGCATCGCGTGCATCGACTGCCACCGGCTGCCGCGGGCCGGCAAGCTGATGGCGATGGCGTTGCGCCAGGAGCTGTTCCGCGCGGTCCTGCGCGGCGCGGTGCCGGTGGTCAGCGGGCTCGAGGCCGCCGACCCCGCCGACGCCGAGGGCCAGGATCTGATCAAGCAGACCCTGCGCGCCCATCCCGGGCCGGTCGTGATCCGGGCCGCGCCCGAGGCCAGCCTGCCGCTCGATCCCGGCTTCGTCACCGCGACCATCCCGAGCATGTCGGAGTCGGACCGTGGCGTGTTCTGGACCGAGGCCCTGGCCCGGGCCGGCCTGCGCTGCGGCGACACCGACGCGCTCGCGGCCCGCTACCGGGTCGGGCCCGGCATCATCGAGCACGTGATCAGCCAGGTCGTCGCCCGCCGCGCCCACGAGCGCCCCGGCGACGATCAGGCGCGCACGGCCGACGACGACTCGGCGCCGATGCTCGAGGAGGTCGCGCGCCAGCACATCGCGTCGCGCCTGACCCACATCGCCACCCACGTCACCCGCCTCGCGAAGTGGGAGCAGGTGTCGTTGCCCGACGACTGCATCGACTCGGTGCGCGAGTTCATCGCCCGCATCCGCCACCGCAAGACCGTGTACGAGAAGTGGGGCTTCGACTCGAAGATGACGACGTCGCGCGGCCTGACCGCGCTGTTCTACGGCCCGCCCGGCACCGGCAAGTCGATGGTCGCCGGCCTCATCGCCCGCGAGCTCGGCCTCGATCTGTACCGGATCGATCTCGCCCGCATCGTCAGCAAGTGGATCGGCGAGACCGAGAAGAACCTGGCCGAGGTGTTCGACGCCGCCGAGGATGGCCAGGTCGTGGTCCTGTTCGACGAGGCCGACTCGCTGTTCGCCAAGCGCACTGAGGTCAAGAGCTCGGTCGATCGCTACGCCAACCTCGAGACCAACTACCTGCTCCAGCGCCTCGACTCGTTCGAGGGCGTGGCCATCCTGACCACCAACATCGAGGGCTCGATCGATCAGGCCTTCAAGCGGCGCATGTCGTTGCGCCTGGCCTTCCCGTTCCCCGACGAGGAGATGCGGATCCGACTGTGGGCGACCCACATCCCGGTCGAGACCCCGGTCTCGGGCGACTTCGACTTCGTCGAGATCGCCCGCCGCTTCCCGCTGTCGGGCGGCTACATCCGCAACTCGACGCTGCGCGCCGCCTTCCTCGCCGCCCAGGAGAACCGGCCGCTGTCGCAGGAGCACCTGGTCCGGGCCATCGCCCTCGAGTACCGCGAGCTCGGCAAGCTGTCGTCCGGCGGCCGGATGGAGTGACTGCCGGGCCCGCGCGTTGCGGCGCCGGAGTCCACGTCAGTCGTCGGTCGCGTCCTGGATGAGCTCCGCGCCGGCGGTGGCGGTGGCGACCGCGGTCACGACAGGTGGAGCCAGACCAGGCCGGGAACCGCGGCGAAGTGGGCGTCGAACGTGAGCAACTCGGCGCTGCTCTCGAAGGCGTGGGCGGCGATCCAGATGTCGTTGCTCGGGATCGGTGTGCCGGCCTTGCGGAGGGCGGCGGCGATCCGGCCGAAGCGATCGGCGGTTGTGCGGGTGACCGGCAACACGCTCACGCGATCGCTGGCGAGGAACTCGTCCAGCTCCTTGGCGTTGCGATCGAACCGGCTGCCGTTGCGGAAACCGAACAGCAACTCGCCGACGACGACCATCGACAGCGCGAGCTCCGCCGCGTCGCGCACCAACTCCGCGACCCCACCATGCCCGCGCTTGAGCGCGACGTAAGCGTTGGTGTCGAGGAGGCGCCTCAACGCCAGAGATCCTCGTCGATCTGCTCGCAGGACTGGATCGACGTCAGCAGCGACTCAGCCTCCTTGGTCGACCAGGTGCCGATCAGGTGGTCGAGCGAGCTGCCGATGCGGTCGGCCTGCTCGCGTGGCCCCACACCGGCGCCCTTCTCGAGCAGCCGAACCGCCGCCTTGTTCAGCGAGATCCGTTCGCGCCGCGCGAGTTCACGAATCGCTCGTTTCGCCCGAGGATCGATGCCTCGAAGGGTGAGCTGATCGACGTGATTCATGTGCGCATCAGTGTGACTCACAGCGCGAGCCATGGCAAGCACGGGGTGAATCAGGGGAAGAGCGGCGCGGCGGTGAGGCCCATGGGCTCGGGCAAGCCGCACGCGAGGTTCATGCACTGGATGGCCTGGCCGCTGGCGCCCTTGACCAGGTTGTCGATGGCCGACATCGCGAGGACCCTGCGCGAGCGCGGGTCGAAGACCGCGGTGAGGTGGATGCGATTGCTGCCGCGGACGTGGGCGGTGTCGGGCAGCGCGCCGGGCGGCAGGACGTCGACGAACGGCTCGCCGGCGTAGGCGTCGGCGAGGGCGTCGCGGTAGGCGCTGGCCGGGCGCGCCGGATCGGTCGGCTCGGCGTAGACGCAGGCCAGGATGCCGCGGGTCATCGGCACCAGGTGCGGCGTGAACAAAACGGTGACGTCGACGCCAGCGGCCAGCGTCAACTCCTGCTCGATCTCGGGGGTGTGGCGGTGGCTGCCGCCGACCTTGTATGGACGCAGACCCTCGGCCATCTCGGGGAAGTGCGACGGCAGGCCGGGGCTGCGGCCGACGCCCGAGGCCCCGCTCTTGGCGTCGATGACGAGGCCGGTCGCGCGCACCAGCCCGCGCTCGAGCAAGGGCGCGATCGCCAGCACCGACGAGGTCGGGTAGCAGCCGGGCACCGCGACCAGCCCGGCGCCGCGCAGCCTTGCCCGGTGCCGCTCGGGCAGACCGTAGACCGCGCCCGCGAGCAGGCCGGCGGCCGGGTGCGTGCCGTGCTCGCCGCCGCCGTACCAGTGGACCCACGCGGCCGGATCGTGCAGCCGAAAGTCGGCCGATAGATCGAGCACCCGCAGCCCGCGCGCGCGCAGGCCCGCGACCACCACCGCCGACTCGCCGTGGGGCAACGCCGCGAACGCGACCTCGGCCTCGCGCGCGACCCGGTCGGGATCGAAGGCGTCGACCGCGAGGTCGAGGCCGGCGATGCCGCGCAGGTGCGGGAACACGTCGGCGAGCCGCTGGCCGGCCGCGCGCCGCGCCGCCACCGAGGTGATGGTCACCCGTGGATGACCAGCGAGCAGCCGGCACAGCTCGGCCCCGGTGTAGCCCGAGGCCCCGACGATCGCGACGCGCACCTGATCCTTCGTCTCGGACATCACGCGGACTCTACCCGGCCCGCGCCGCCGGGGGACGTGCACGCCCGAAAATGCGATGAGCCGCTTGCGGCGGCCCGACGACGTCGACGAGCGCGACCCGCGGGTCGCCGGGTCACATGCGCATGGCGGCGTGGATGTTGAAGAGGAAGGCGTCGCCGACGGTCTTGAGATCGGCCGCGAACGACGCGCCGACGTCCAGCTTGTTGCTCGGCGAGAAGGTGCCGCCGACGGTCAGCGGGATGACGTCACCGATGAAGGCGTTGCCCGACGGCGACAGGCCGATCGTGCCGATGTTGGTCGACGCGAACGCGTTGATCTTCTCGTTGGCCTGGAAACCGACGCCGACCGGCAGGTTGATCGCGACCGGCTTGGGGAAGTCCGAGCCGCCCATCGTGAGCTGATCACCGGGGGTGAAGACCGCGATCTTCGGCGTGATCTTGTACTGGAGGTTGACGCCGAGGCCGCGGCCGTCGAACGACGAGCCGAGGACGCTGTAGCCGGTGGTGAGGCGGGCGGCGACGCGCAGCTTGTCGTCGGTCTTGACGTCGTACTGGAAAGCCGCGCTGAGGTTGCCCTTGATCTCGAAGTCCTTGAGCGAGAAGCCGTAGCCGAGCTGGCCGTCGATCTTGGGCGCGATGCCGTAGCGGGCGGCCAGGCCGAGACCGACGCCGGTCGACGACGCGGTGACGCCGAGGACGGTGATGGAGATGCGGACGATCGGCACGTCGCCAGTCACCTCGAGCATGCCCTTGGGCAGGACGCCCGGGCGATCGATCACGGCCTGCGGGTAGCCGGCGAGGCCGGTGTCGGCGGCGGCCTCCGCGGTG
>JAYVSF010000761.1:0-15588 GCA_043775605.1 Myxococcales bacterium | reverse complement strand
TCGGACCACACCCTCGAGGAGGTCGGTCAGGACTTCGAGGTGACCCGCGAGCGCATCCGCCAGATCGAGGCCAAGGCGCTGCGCAAGCTGCGCCACCCGAGCCGCTCGAAGCGGCTCAAGGCCTTCGTCGAGAGCTGAGCGAGCGGCTCAGTAGGTGGGCGGGTAGGCCGGCGGGGCCGGCGCACCGTAGGTCGAGCCGCCGTAGCTGTCGTAGCCCGACGGCGCGAGCGGCGCGCTGGTCGGCTGGGCGACGCGGGTGCCGGTCCAGTCGCCCTTGCGCTGGCCGTCGCTGCTCCACCACTTGCCGGCGAAGCTGGCGCCGCCGGGATCGAACGCCAGCCAGCCCTCGCCGGAGAGCTGGGGTACGCCTGGCTGCGGCTGGGCCGGCTCGCGCCAGGTCAGGCGCAGCAGGTTGCCGTCGAGCACCCCGCCGAAGTAGCCGATGACCTGGGCGCCGTCGCGGGCGTAGCTCCAGGCGCCGTGGACGCCGGCACCGTCGGACTCGATCTTGACCGCGCCGAAGTTGGTGGTCCACAGGCCGAGCGGGGCCGAGCGGTCCATCGCCTGCGGGGTCGGCAGGGTGGCAGCCGCGCCGCCGGCCTGATTGTAGGCGTTGATCGGCGGTGTGGCCTTGCTCGAACTGGCCGAGGCGGCGAGCCCGAGCGCGGCCACCGCGAGCAGCGCGAAGCGGGACACGGTTCCGAGCAGCGCGAGGCGGGTCAGGGTTCCGAAGCGGCTCATCGCGGCAAGGTTACCATCTCGCCGGTTGCAGACATGGCCGGGCGAGGATAACGTGCGCGCCGCTGTAACCTTCGCCACACGGGCCCATAGCTCAGTCGGTCAGAGCGGCCGGCTCATAACCGGTTGGTCCCTGGTTCAAACCCAGGTGGGCCCACGACACGGATACTCTGCCAGACGCCCGCTGCGGCGACAGGTCACAGCCCCCGAGAGGACCTAGCCTTGAAAGAACAGCTCACCTACCTGCTGCAGCTCCAGGCCATCGACACCCGGGTCCGCGAGCTCGAGACCCAGCGCACCTCCCTGCCGGCCAAGCTCGAGCCGCTCCGCCGAGATCTCGCCAAGCTCGAGGGCATGCTCACCACCGAGCGGACCAAGCTCACCGAGAGCGAGACCTGGAAGAAGCAGCAGTCGGCGCTGCTCGAGAGCGATCAGCTCGCGCTGCGCTCGGCCAAGTCCAAGCTCCAGGCCTCCAAGAACGGCAAGGAGTACAACGCCGCCAGCCGCGAGGTCGACCACAAGAAGAAGTCGATCGGCGACCGCGAGGTCGAGCTCAAGAAGATGAGCGAGGCGCTCGGCTCGTCGACCACGGTGATCGGCGAGCGCGACCAGGCGGTCCAGGGCCTGCGCGATCAGGTCGCCGGCGAGGAGGCGCGCATCGCCGGCCGGCTGGGCGAGCTCGATGGCGAGATCGCCGCCGCCTCGGCTGGCAAGGCCGAGCTCCGCGCCAAGATCGAGAAGGGCTGGCTCAAGACCTACGACCGGATGCTCAGCCGCGGGGTCGCGGTCGCGCCGGTGTTGAACGGCACCTGCCAGGGCTGCCGGGTGCGGATCCCGCCGCAGCTCAACAACATCCTCGCCCGCATGGAGTCGCTGCAGTGCTGCGAGCGCTGCGGCCGCATCATCTACCGCCAGGAGATGATCGACGGCCCCGCCACGCCGCCCGCCGGCGACGCCCCCGCCGCCTGACGATCCCCCGACCCCATGGCCGCGCGCTGGGCCCCTTCGGGGACCGGTGAAGGCCAGCCGCGCCCCGCGCCGAACTGATCAGGTGGTGCGCACCGCCGGCGCGAGGTCGTAGACGCCGCGGCGCAGGTTGCGCTTGATGGTGACCGCCTCGCGGATGACCTTCCACAGGTCCTTCCACGGGTTGACCTTCGACCGCTTGTCGTCCTTCCAGACCACTCCGACCTCGCGCACGACGAAGCCGAGGCGCTTGGCGAGGGCGAGGACCTCGAGATCGAAGGCCCAGCCGTCGATGGTCGCGCGGCCGAAGGTGGCGCGGGCGGCCTCGGCGGTGAACGCCTTGAAGCCGCACTGGGTGTCGCGCACGCCCGGCACCAGCGTCTTCTGGATGACCTGGTTGCACAGGCGGCTCCAGGCCCGGCGCCAGGCCGGCTGACGCTCGACCGCGACGCCGCCGGCGTAGCGCGAGCCGATCGCGACGGTACACAGGCCGGCGGCGATCGGCGCGATCAGCCGCGGCAGCTCGCTGGCGGGCATCGAGCCGTCGGCGTCGCACATCACCCGGATCTGACCGCGGGCGGCCAGCATGCCGACCCGGACCGCGTGACCCTTGCCGCGGTTGGGCGAGGTCGCGAGCACGCGCACGCCGGGCAGCTTGGCGGCGAGCCGCTCGCACAGCGCGACCGTGCCGTCGCTCGAGCCATCGTCGACGATCAGGATCTCCCAGCGCAGCGACGAGGCCTCGAGCTGGGCCACGGTCTGGGCGATGGTCGGCGCGATCCGCGCCTCCTCGTTGTAGGCCGGGATGATGATCGAGACGTCGAGCGCGCGGGCGGTGACGGCCGGGGCCCCGCCGGACGCGATGGCGGCGATCGAGGTGGGGGCGGGGCGCGAGATGCTGGGCTTGACGAGGTTCATGACGTTCTCCTCAGGAGGCGCGGGACGCGGACGACCGATCGACGACGGTCAGACGAAGACGAGGCGGCGCTGGGCCGGGTAGGTCCAGCACGCGAACACCAGCGACGCGCTGACCAGCTTGGCCAGCAGGTACGGCACGTGGCCGCGGTCGCAGGCGAGGTGCATGACGGTGGCGGTGAACAGCGCGGTCACCACCGCGACCGCGGCGTAGAGCGCGAGCTGGCGCAGCGACACCGGCTGCGGGTCGCGAAACGTCCAGTACTTGTTGGCGACGAAGCCCACCACCGCACCGGCGATCGAGGCGGTGAACGCGGCGACGCCGACCACGATGCCGAGCTGGTAGAGCAGCGTGAGCGCCGCCACGTCGACCGCGGCGGCGACCAGGCCTACCGCCGAGGCCGAGAGCAAGCGGCGAGCACGTTCGGGCATGGCCACCGGTAAAGCAGCCGCCGTGCCACGTGGTCCGACCTTTTGTGTCCGCGCACTTGGCGCTGGCGCCGGTGTCGAACCTTCGACGCCCTGATGGGGGACCGCCGTGGACGGTGGCAGGAGGTCACCAGCGCACGCCGCGCACACACACCGCCGGTCCCCAGGCTGCCTCGCCGCAGCGCGACAGGACGACCTCGTAGGCGCGTTGGGCACAGCTCAGGCGGCGCGGAACAGGCCGTGGGTCACGAGCGCGTGCCACTGGCCACTGACGCGGGCGGCGAAGGCGTCGTCGTGGATGAGGACGCCGAGCTCGATGTTGTCGTGCTGAGCGCGGCCGGTGAAGTTGGCAGAGGTGATGAGCACCTCCCGGTCGTCGACGACGACGCACTTGGCGTGCATGGTGGACGAGGCGTCGGCGAGGTCGGCGCGGGCGTCGTAGTACAGGCGCGGCGTGACGTCGCGCCACGGCCACGAGTAGGCGAAGAAGTTGGCAGGTGACATGCGGCCGTTCTGGCCGGTGCCGTCGACGTGGATGAAGAACTCGACGTCGACCGCAGCGTCGCGAGCGCGGGCGTGCAGGGGCTCGAAGATGTTGCTGGCCTCGTAAAAGGCGAAGCCGGCGACCATGACCCGGTGCTCGGCACGCGCGAACAGCTGCGGCAGGATCTGGCTGGTGTCGCGCGACATCGTCGGGCCGCCCTCGCGTCCGGTCCAGACCAGCTCCAGCTCCGGACGAGGGTGGGCGGTGCGCTCGGCGAGGACGGCCTCCACGACCAGCGCGGCGGTGCCGGCGTGCTGGCCGGCGATCTCGCCGCAGGTGGCCAGGTCGAAGCCGTCCTGCTGAAGACTGACGGCGGTGAGCACTTCGCCGCGGCGGCGAGCGAGGGCGGCCAGGAGCTGCCCCAGGCGAGGCGTGGACAGCTCCCAGACGCCGCGTCTCACGTCGGTTCCCGGAAGAAGGCCAGCTCGGGCGGTTGGTCGATGACCGGGACGACCAGGGCTCGGTCGAGCATACGGTTCATGCGCTCGCAGCTCACCTCGGCCAGGTACAGGCAGCCGTGGCACGCCGCGCCCTCGAGATGGTGGTCGCCATGTTCGTCGTCGGGTGCGTGGCCGGCACAGACCGGGTCGTTGGAGCACAGCCGGGCCAGGCTGAGTGCGCGCTCGAGATGGACGTCAACCCGCCGGCCCTGGGCGACCAGGCCACCCAGCGTACCCTCGCTGCCGGGCGTCGTGGTGACCAGCAGGATCGCAGCCATGGGCTTGCTCGACCCTGGCTGCGAGCAGTAGATGCGTTCGCGCAACGAGCTGGCGCCGTAGCCACACTCGAGCGCGATCGCCTGAATGAGGAGGTGCGACAGCGAGTGCAGGAGGTAGTAGCGCGCGCCGAAGAACGTCGGCCCGACCCGGCTGGCGAACTCGCGGGTCCAGCCGGCCCGGAGCGCGGCGGCCCGCCGCTGCACGATCGCGTGCTGCTCCCACGCCGCGAGCCGGCCCTCGTCGAGCTGGATCCACACGCCCTCGCCGCGGTTCTCGATGGCGGGCAGCCAGTCCGTCATGTGGCCGAGGTGCGCGATGTCGACCTCGACGTCGCCGTCCATCTCGGCGTCGATGGGCGCGAGGCGCGAGAATCCGACCTGGGCGTGGACCTCGCGGAGCTGGCGGACCAGGACCACACGCTCGATGCCGTCCGGCAGCGGTCGCTTCGGCTTGAGCCGGCGCGCGAAGAACGACGCGGCCCGCTCGTCGTCGGTAGGAGCGTCGCCGGGCCGCTCGAGCGGCAGGCCCTGGACGAAGTCATACTCGGTCTCGCGCAGGGGCAACGACGGCGCGGCCTCGCCGCGGCGGACCGCATCGAGCACGGCCCACACCTGATCGAGCGGATAGCCGCCGAGATCGGCCTTCACCGGTGGCACCAGCTTGATCAGGCTGGCCAGATCCTCGTGGCTGGCTTGATTCAGGATCGGCAGGTGCTTCCGGACCAGGCCCTCGAGCCGGTCGGCGGCGTTCGGGATCGAGAGCGCGCTGGCGGCGACCCCGAAGTACGTGCTGCTGGAGGTCCGCACCTTCATGGTCACCGGGCTGTCGCACGCCTCGGCGACGTCACTGGCGCGGCCCAACCACGGCCGCGAACCGCGGCACGGCGACGACTTCACGAACGGCTCGGCCTGATCCATGCTCCGGCTCGCGTTGCAGGCCAGACAGGTCACGCGGACGTCGAGCAGCTCAGCGCCAGCGTCCTCGGTCATCGTCAGCGCCGTGCTGGTGCAGGCGCTGCCGTCGTGGACGAACGACGACCACGGAAACTCCTCGAGGTGGCCCTTGCCGCACATGACGACGAAGCGCACCGGCACCAGCACGTCGTGCTTCGGGCCGCAGGCATGGTGGTAGCGACCCTCGACGATCTTGAGGCTGCTGCTGGCCTGCACCAGCTGCCGGCAGGCCTGGCACACCATCCAGCGCGGGAACTCCACGACCTGCAGCCCGGCCTTCTCGGACGGCTCGCGCTCGTCGCACGCCGGCGGCGGCGAGAAGGTCGCCACCGGGTTGAGCGTGCGGCCCGCCTTGCGGAACTGCATCACCAGCCGCGCCGACAGTCGGGGCTCGTGGATGACCGGCCGCGGGCCGTCGTAGTTCCAGAAGTCGAGGCCCGCCACCAGGATCGAGCGGTCGACCAGATCGATCATCGAGCCGGCGCCGTAGGTGGTGAGCAACTGGCTCCGGCGGGCCTCGCCGACCGGGGTCGCCTCCTTGGCCTTTCGCCAGCGGCGTCGCTTCATACCGTCTTCCTCCCCAGGGCGTAGCGCAGCCACAGGTGCACAGTCGGCTCGGTGTCGCGCATCGAGGTCGGCGCCGCGAACTTCTCGTGAACCTCGTCGATCGGGGTCTCGCCCGGTGGCAGCAGCATCGACGTCGCCAGGCCCTTCTTGTCGAGATCGAACGGGGAGTAGCCGCGCTCGATGTTGCGACCGTGCTCCTCGATCACCTTGCTGTTCCAGGCGTCGGCGAGGTCGCGCGCGCGAGCCCGCACGATCTCGGCGAGCCCCTCGGCGTCGGCGTCCTGCTGCATCGCGGCCCGCGCCACCAGCGCCGCGATCGCGCGGTCGACCACCTCGCCGTGGGCCGGCACCTGCATCGCGCCGCGGGCTGGTGCGAGGGCCGCGTGGCCGTGGCGCACCATCGCCATCAGCACGCCGGCCAGCGCGCGATCGAGGGCGGGCTGGGAGAACGGGGTCACGCTGGTGGCCTCGACCCAGCCGTAGAAGCTCTGGTGATAGGCGGCGAAGCGCTCGAAGAACGACCGGTCCCGGACCCGGCGCACGTTGAAGCAGGTCACGACCAGGCCCGGCCGCCGGTGGTCGCGCCCGACGCGACTGGTCGCCTGGATGTACTCGGCCGAGGTGGTCGGCTGGCCGGCGACCACCATCAGCCCGAGCCGGTCGATGTCGACGCCGACCGAGATCATGTTCGATGCCAGCACCACGTCGACCCGGCGCTCGTCCGCGAACGGGCGCCCCAGCCGATCCTTGGCGTCCTTGATCTTGGCGCTCGACTCGCGGCTGGTGAGCTCGACGATCTGGCTCACCATGCGCGCGGCCAGGTGCGGGTGCACCTTGCCGGCGAGCGGCCGGAGCTTCTCGATCTGCTGGGTCCGCTGCGGGACCTCGTCCTCCACAACGCGGCGCATGGCACCCAGCTCGCGCAGCGCGTTGAAGTAGCCGACCAAGGTCAGGTACGGGTCAGCCGCCGCGGCGCTGTCCCGGGCCGCGTACTGCGCCGCCGCCAGCAACGTCTGGTACACGCGGGCCTGCACCGCGCGGAAGGCCCGGCCGGGCGCCGCCACCCCCAGGTACAGCCGGCCATCGCCCTGATGATCGACCTCGGCGAAGAAGGTCTCACCGGGATCGGGGCCCTGGGGCGGAAAGGCCCGCACGTCCGGTCGGCCCATGAGCGACTGCACCTGCTGGGCCGCGCGTCGCACGGTCGCCGTCGACGCGATGACCTTGGGGACGATGCGCTTGCCGCCGTCGATGCGGGCGCACAGCTCCTCGATCGCCGTCTCGTAGAGGCCCACCATCGTGCCCAGCGGCCCCGAGATCAGGTGCAGCTCGTCCTGCACGATCAGGTCAGGCGGTCGCAGCCCCAGGGCCACGCGGATCGCCCCCTTCGGCACCGACTCACCGGGGCCGATCATCTCCCGCCCCGCCATCGCGATGACCCGACCGAACAGCATCCCGGTCTCGGCGCGCCACGGCACCATCGCGAACTTGTCGACCGTGCCGACCACGAACGCCGGCAGCTCGCGGTACACCTGCTCGTCGACGAACACCACCGGCAGACCGTCCTTGTGGTTGGCCGGCGAGAACTCGCAGGCGTCGTTCTCGCAGCCAACGATCACCGCGGTCGGCTTGATCGGATGGTCGAGGGTGAGGCTCTGGGTGGTGAAGTCCCGCTTGCACCAGGGACAGCGCGCGAGCGGGCACGGCGACGCGCCCGTGCCCTTGCGGAACTCGCCGAGGTCGGCCTTGACCTGGGCCATCGTGTTGCTGGTGGCGCTGGCGCCGACCCAGAGCCCGACCGCGAACCGCTCGCCGCCGAGCCGCGCCGGTTGCTGACGCCGCAGCAGCTCGAGCGCGCACATGAGCGTGGTGGCGCGCTCGAACTGGTCGAGCGTCAGCAGGCGGAGCGTGTAGCGCAGGATGACGGCGACGCCGCGGCCGCCGTCGGGCCGGCTCTGGCCGCGCATGCGGCGCAACAGCAGCAGGTACGCGATCACGCCGAGGTAGGCCTCGGTCTTGCCACCGCCGGTCGGGAAGAAGATCAGCTCGACCCACGCACGCTCGGGGTGGTGATCGTCGGTCACCGAGGGCAGGCAGAGCAGCACGAAGGCGAGCTGGAACAGGCGCCACTGCGGCTCGGGGTTGCCCAGGCGCCGGGTCGCCTGGTCGGCCATCGCCCGGTTGGCCAGCGCGAACGCCGCTCGGGCCTCATCGCTGGTGGCGAGCAGCTCGATGCCCGCCGCGATGCGGCGTCGAGCGTCATCGGCGCTCTTGACCAGCTCCGCGAGCGTGTCGCGGTCGGCCGGATCGATCGCGACCTTGCGCTGCTCGTCGATCCACTGCCCGTAGGCCGCTGGCAGATCGCCGAGCATGCGCCGGACCGCGGCGCCATCCTCGAGCTCGGCCAGCGCCTTCATGCGCCGCTCCACTGTCCGGCCGTCGCCGAGCTGGTCGCTGGTCGCGACCCGCCGCACCTCGCTGCGTGGCAGCCAGGTCGTCTTCACCGCGGTCACCGTGCCGCCGCTCGCGGTCGGCGCCTCGACCGCGACGCCGTGGCCCACCGCGTACTCGCAGACGTGCCGGTATTGCAGCGACGCGATCTTGTCGTCGAGGTCGTCGCCGCGGCGGAGCGCGGGCCGAGCCAAGAAGCCGCGCTCGAAGGCGACCTCGAGCGAGACCTGGAACAGCATCTGCTCGTCGCGTCGGCCGCGCTCGCCCGCCGCCCGGCGATTGACGACGAACACGCTCAGCGCCCTGGTGCCGGGCCTCGGCGTCGACGACTCACCGAGCTTGCCCTCGATCGACACTCCGGCAAGGGCCGCGATCCGCACGCCCCTGGCCAGCGCAGCCGGATCCAGCGCCAGCACGACCGGGTACTCGGGGTGCGGCCTGCGCCGCCAGTTCGGTCGCCGGGTCTTCTTCACGCCGTCGGGGTGATACGGCTCGTACTCGGCGCAGCGCAGCGTGATGGTGACCGTGTCGGTCGCGGTCCCGGGCGGCAGCAACACCGACAGCCCCAGCGACGCCGGCAGCACCTGCGATCGCCGCGGTGCCTCACCGGCCGGCCGCTCACCTTCGCCGCCGCCGGTCTCCTCCTCGCCGTCCGCCTCGGCCTCCTCGGTCTCGGTGTCGTCGTCATCCGGACCGTTCAGCGGATCCGCGGCCCGGTCCTCGCGTGGCACCAGGAACCCGGTCAGGTACGTGCGCGACGGTGCCCGGTCGAGCTCCTCACGCTCGCTGTACGGCCCGACCAGCTCGGCCTCGAGCGCCCGCACCAGATGCGCCCGCACCTCCGACGACGACAGACTCACGCCAACAGGCTACCTCGGCGCCGCGCTGAGATCCTCTCGGGCTTCCGCAGAACCGCGCGGACGGCGAGCAGGATGATCCCCGGGACCGCAGCTCCACGTCAGGCGAGGAGCGACAGCTGATCGGGGTCACGCGTGGTGGGCGCCGACTTGCTCGTCACGGTCGCCAGCACCTCGCCGAGGTTGGCCCGCATCGTCGCGCGCGCACGCAGCAGCGGTCGTGCGCCCTGGCGCAGCAGCTCGCGGTTGCCGGTCGCCGTCGCCGGCATGCCCTCGTACTCGGGTGCGAACAGCGGCACTCGGGCCGCCAGCGCCTCTCGTCCGGCGGCGATGCTGCCCCCGGTCGCCCCGGCCTCGATCAGGATCATCGCCTGGCTCAGGCCGACGATGGTGCGATTGCGCTGCATCGCGTTGCCCGCGCTCCACGGCGCGGTGGCGGCGAACTCGCTGACCACGCAGGCCCGGTCCCAGTCCCACCACGCGGCCGCCTCGGCCTTCACCCGGAACCCGAGGATGCCCTCGGCGAGCACGACCGTCGTGGCGCCCCCGCTCCGCAGCGCGGCCCCATGCGCCGCAAGGTCGACGCCGGCCGCATAGCCCGAGGTCACCACCACGCCCGCAGCGCCGAGCTGCGCCGCGCAATCGTGGGCGACCTCCAGGCCCCGAGCGCTGGCCGCGCGCGAGCCGCAGAAGCCGACCGCGGGCCGCTCGAGGACCGCGAGGTTGCCGCGGACCATGAGCAAGGGCGGGGCCTGTCCCGGGAATCGCTGCGCCAGCGCGCGCGGATAGCCTTCGTCGTCCAGGCACACCACCACGACGCCCGCCGCGCTGAGGCGCTCGGCCGCGAGGTCTGCCAGCGGCGCGGCCTCCAGCAACGCGCGGCGCTGCTCCGGCGAGAGGACCTCATCGAGCCCATCCGCCGCCACGAGCGCCGCAAGCGTCCGATCCCGCGACGCCGCGACCTGCCTCGCCTTGCGCAGGCGCGCGGGCCCCACGCCCTTGACGAGTGAGAGCTGCAGCATCGCGTGAGCGGTCGGGGTCATCATGAGCGAGGCGTGTTGGCGCAGACGCCCTACCAGGCCCGGACCTCGACGCCGAGTTCGATGGGCTCGCCGACGAGCTCGGACCACCGTCGGCGCATCCAGGCGAGCTGCTCGTGAAAGACGACGTGGGCCGCGGGGCGCAGGTGCCGGTCGCTGTCCGAGGTGTCGAAGAGGACGTCGACCAGCGGCGTCAGACCGATGCTGACCCTGACCAGCCCGACGTGGAGGCTCATCGGCGGCACCTGCTCCCACAGCGACAGCCGGGCACGCGAGAGCGCCTCCGGCCGATCACCGAGGGCGGCGCCGAGTTCGTGGTCCACGTAGTTCACCCAGGGGATGAAGCGGCTGCTGACCAGCATGCCCGTGGGGCCGCCGGTCCCCTGCTGCGTCATCTCGTGCTCGAGTGCCTGCGGCAACCAGCTCGTGTACTTCGTCGCCACCCGCCGGAGTTCTTCGGGGGCTGTGCGCAGCTCTGGATGGACGGCCACCACGATCTCCGTCGGAATGATCGACGCGTACGTGAGGGTTGGATCATCCGTGGGTAGGGCTCCATGGGTCGGGCTGGGGGCCTCGACGCAGAGCTGAACGACTTGCAGGCCGTTGTCGGAGTCGAGTGTTTCGACGCGGAAGCGGACGTTGGGGCCGAGGTTGTCGTCGTGGACGTAGACGTACTCGATGTTGCCGTCGGCATGTTCCACGCGACCGTCGGGGACGGACAGGGGCGGCGGCGAGCGAAAGCCGACCATGCAGACGGTGTGGCCCGATGGTGCATCGTCATCCAACAGACCGTTGACGAGCACGGGGTACCCCGACCGCAGAAAGGCGCCGACGAGCTGGCAGAATCGTGGACGCGAGAAGCCGTCAGCGTCGTCGCTCTCGATCACGACGGGTGCCAGCCCCTGCCGCTTGATGGCCTCGAGCATCTGCTCGATGCGCATGCCGTCGCTGGCCGGAAAGATGCGACTGCCGGTCGGGAGGCCATGCTGAGCCGCGAGGGTGATCTCGGCTGTCGTCGGAATGGCGTGATGGTCGTCGAATGCGCTGGCATGCAGCATCGACCAGATCGCCACCGTGGCGCACGCGCCGACGGCCGACTCCTGCTGCTGCCACGCCAGTCCGCAGACGTCCCAGGTCAAGCCGGCAACGTGCGCGCTGTACGAGCGAGCCGGCTCCATGATACGCGGCGTCCCTGCAGCGATACCGACCGTGTCGGGATACGCACGCAGCACGGTGCGCCCGATCGGCGCGTCGGGGAGCGGTCGGAGCACGACATGTCCCAGGTAGGCGGCCCGGAGCTGTTCGCTGATGTCGCCAGCGCCGCCCGTCGCCGCCTCGATCATCGCTCGATCGACCTCGCACGCGAAGATGTGCATCCGCCGGCACACGTTCGGGTACCCGGCCGCGCTGGTGGCGTAGAACGCGACGAACTCCGCGAGGTAGTCCCGGTCGAAGTAATACGGCTCGATCACCAGGGCGCGTGCGCCGAGGTCGTGGAGATAGCAGCGGAGGTACTTTGCCTGCGGGCTGCGACGATCGCGATCCAGCGCAACCAGCGGATCATCGTCGGCCCCGAACGAGGCGAGGTGAAGCGCAGCGGCTTTGCGCACGGTCAGCGGACGCGCTTGCGCAGCGTGTCGGCGCTCACGCGAGCGCGGGGGGCCTTCGCCTCCTGCTCAAGACGCTCGCGCAGGGCCTGCGCACGCTGCCGCGCCTCGTCATGCCCCGTCGGCGGCGCAGCCATGTCGAGGTCTGCAAACTGCGACACCGTCGACACCTTGGCCGTCCAGAGCGTCTCGCCGACCTTCGTCGGTGAAGTCATCTCCACCCCTCCACCTTTGGTACTCGTCCGGGTCCTGATGAGCTACTCGTAGCGCTCGGGCGGATCGCGGTCAAGTCGGAAGTCGGCGGATAGCTGCCCGAGATCCGCCGGCACGCCGTCGTCGCCGGCTCGAAGCCTGCCGAGATTTCGCCGGATCCGCGGCCACGCGACCGCCCATCTCCCCGACCCGAAGGACCTTGACCTTCGTCGCGCGCGGAGTGACGGCGAGCGCACGGGTCGCGAGGGTGTGCTGCGGAACCTTGTCTGGCGCATCCTGACGTTCAAGCGGACTCGCTAGCACGCGGTGGCACCCTCACCGTCGGGTCGCCGAACAAGTGCATGGCGAGCGAGTGCGGCGCGTTGCCGCTGGTCCAGCGCGATACCGCTTGGTTGGCCTTGAACACCGCGTCGGTCACCATCGCTCCGGCATCCACCTCGTCGAGGAACGTGGGCAGCCAGCGGGGCGGCACCTCGACTGCTAGAGGCCACGGGGAACCGACGACAGCCCGACAACCGCTGGCCAGCAGGTGCCGCGGCATGCCGACCATGGCCTGTCCACGAGGATCGGGGTCGAGCCGTCCTCCGCTGCAGACGAACAGCACGACGACCTCGGTGCCTCGCAGCGCTGCGGTCAGATGCCGGCCCGACCAGCGGCCCTGCCCGTCGTCGCGCACTACCTGGAAGTAGCGCTGCTCGGGCACGAGTCCGCCGTGTGCGATGACGATCGACAGCGCAGCGCCCGCGAGGTCCGGCGGCGGCTCGGCCGAACGCGTGAGGTCAATCCCATGGTCGGTCAGAATTGACTCAAGGCGGTCGGCCAGCGGCGCGAGCACGGCGGCGTCATCCGGCGAGCTGACGTCGGACACCCAGGCGACGCGCGCGGTCGACGTCCGACGGGAACCAGCGGCTACGTCCGCTATCCACTCCAGGCTGGGGACGGAGCAGACCGGTCGCACGTCGCCGAGAAAATTTGCGTTGCAGCGCAGGAGGTGGAGCGGAAACGGATGCAGCGCGACATCGGCGACAATCGCGAGCGGCGTCACGCCCGCGATCGTCGTGCCCACACCATCGACGGAACGGCGCACGTCGTCGCCCATCATGTGTGCCGCGCCGTCCATAAAGGCGTAGGCGAATGGCAGGTGGAACGTGCCGGCCCTCAGCGACACCGGATCGTGCGTCCAGGTGCGGAAGCGCTCGGAATTGAAGACGCCCTCGTCCTCGCGGACCACGACCGTACTGGCTTCCGTACCAGCATCGAGGCGAACGAGTCGTTGCTGTTCGTCGAGGCCGAGCACAACCACGTGCTGGCCGCCGCCGCGGAGGAAGGAGAGGCCGGCACGCGTGCGGGGCGCGTCGATGAGCGGGCCTGCGGCAGTCGTCGGCAGCGTGCGATCGGTGAGCAGATCGAGTAGCGCGAGAACGTCAGCGGTCTCCAGCGTCGGAGCACGCAGCAGGGCCCGGCGGGCCAGGAGCGCCGCGGCGCGGATGTCATACGCCAGGTCGGGACGGAAGCGCGCCGCCGACTTGTTGGTGAGCATCTGCTCGATCTGCTCGAGGCGAGGGGCCGGGTCACGCAATAGCCCGAGGTAGTCCCGAAGCGACGGCGGCACGCGGGCGGCGGCAGCATCGATCAGGGCGCCAACGTCGCGGTCACAGACGGTGACCGGCCGCCCGTCGTGCACCATCAACTGGACCAATATCACCAGAGGCGGCAGGACGTCGTCCTCGAGGGCGATGGCGCGCTCGAGGTTGTCGGCGAGGTCCGAGACCAGCTCCCGCACGCGATCGGGATCATCGCCTTGGGTATGGATCCGCCGGTGGGCGATCGACAAGCGAACCGCGTCGATCCGTGTGCTGATCGGCTCGCGCTTGGCGTGCTCGCCGAGAGCATCAGCGGCCTGTGCGAGGGCCACCTCGGCGGCCTCGTAGAGGCCCAGATCGCGCAAGATCCTCGTGGCGAGGAAGCCATCAGTCCAAACCTCGCTGCGATCGAATGCGACGTCGACGAAGGTCGAGGCGAGGGCCGCGCGCACGAGCGCCTCGTGGAGGTCGCCAACTCGATGGGAGACCTCTGCCAAGATCGACCACGCGATCCGCATGCTCACGGCATCCCCGCTGACGAGCGCGAGGGCGTGTTCGGCAAGGTCGCGGGCCTCCTGCGTCCAGCCCGCCGTCACGAGATTGCTGACGACCAGCCGTATCAAGGCTAGTCCGCGGCGCGGTGCAGCCGCGCGGCGGCAGACCATCAGCGCGACGTGCAGGCTACCCAGTAGTGCCCTCACGCCGTCCGCGTCCTCGACGCGACCGGCCACGTTCTCGAGCAGGTCGGCGAGGCGCGGCACCACGCGCATCGCGTGTGTTGGCTCGATGTCTGGCGGCAGATCGCCGACGCCGATCAATAGCGTCGCAGGCGATGTCGTCACGGCCATTCGCGCGAAGAACGGATCAAACGCGGCCGACATCTCCGCCTCGGTCGCGACCCGCCGTCTCTGGCAGCACGTCGATGGCCAGCCGCGGGCGTGGCCCGAGCAAGAGCGACGCCAGCACCGCGTCGCCGCGGATCCCGAGCGTCTCGACCGCCAGCACGCGGGCCAGATGCGTGCGCAGCGAGGGTTGGCGCGGGTTGCGTGCAACCTGGAACGCGATGAACGCCACGCTGCGCTCGAGCGCGTGCAGCGGCATCGCGAAGTGGCCGTCCTCGTCCCGCTCGAGCAGGATCTGCTCGAGCAGGTCCATCGCGCCATGCGCCGCGGTCACCGCCTCAGGGCGATCGGCGGCGACGAGCGCGTAGAGCCTGAGCGCGTCGACCGGGTGCCCGCGCCGGGCTGCGTCGCTGCCGAGCTGGAGCGCGATGCGGTCGCGGTGCGCCACGTGGGCGCTGGTCAACACGGCGAACGCCACCGCATAGTCGATCGCAGGCGCGGCCAGGTGTGCGACGAGGTCGGAGAGGAGGGCCCGTTCGCCATCGTCGAGTGAGATCGATGCATCGACGAGCAACTGCCGCAGCGCGACCCAGTTCCCGCTGCCGAGTGGCCTGGCAACGAGGTAGCCCGCTCGGGCCCGTGACGCCGGGAAGACGACGGCGAGGCGCTCGGCGATGACCGCTGCCAGCGCGTCATCGGCGTCGTCGGCGATCGGTAGCGCGATCTCGAGCAGCTCGACCGACGCCGCGGCTACGTCGATTGCACGCAATGCCGCTGCCGCGCGTGACCTATCGGCGCCACCGCTCGCGAGTTGCGCGAGCAGGACGAGCGACTCATCGTCGGCCCGCTCGACAAGCTCGGGCCAGTGCGGAGCAAGGAGTGACCAAGCTCCATGGCTTTGGCCGGCGCGAGAGAGCGCGATTGCCCGCACGAACGCGTCGACATACGGCGGCGGCGGCGGAGCGACTGCGTCGAGCTCCTCGAACACTCGGGCAAGCGTGGTCACATCTGCGCCCTCGGCGATCGCGAATGCCTGCTCGGTCACGCGCGCCAGTGGCTCGTCGGGGGGCGAGGCCCAGACGTGGTTGACGTCGAGCCCGCGGATCGCGCTGTCCATTCGGTCGTCCGCAGGGCGGAACGCGCCGGTATCGAGGAGAACCCAGG
>JAYVSF010000760.1:0-2446 GCA_043775605.1 Myxococcales bacterium | reverse complement strand
GGCGAAGACCACGTCCTCGAACGTGCCCCCGACGATCGGGTTGGCGTCCGAGCGGTAAGAGTAGAGCTCGTCGACCGAGCTCGTGCCCTGGTCGTTGAGCACGTTGAACAGGTCGCCGAACAGTTCGAGTTCCATGCCCTTGGCCAGCGGGCGCGAGTAGCCGGCGTGCAGGTCGAGCCCGGTCTCGAAGCTGGTGCGCCCGATCTCGCCGCGCGGCAGCAGGAACGACTCGCCGATGCCGTACAGGGGGTGACCTGCGAGCACGTTGCGCGGCACGCCCGACAGCGCGCGGGCGCGCCAGCCGAGGGTCGCCTTGCCGGCCTTCTTGAAGTCGAACGTGTAGTAGCCGTCGAGCTTGATGTAGTGCGGACGATCCTGGGGCAGCGGGCCCTGACGGTTGGCCAGCAGCTCGATGAGGTCGTACTGCGACGAGATGTTGGGATCGATCTGGCCGTTGTCGTACGAGATGAGGCCGGGGTAGTTACCGACCGTCCGCGCGTAGGTGTAGCTGGCCTGGACGTACAGCGCCTTCGAGAACCGCCGGGTCGCGGTGAACTGCAGGGCATCGTAGCGGCGGCTCGGCTTGTCGAAGATGCGGATGCCGGTGAACAGGCGCATCAGGCGGTTGAGGCGGGTGACCTCGGCGTCGTTGCCGGCCGCGGTCGCGGCGTCGAGCTGGCCCTGGAGCTTGTTCTCCTCGTCCTTGCTCCACTCGCCGGGGTTCGCGATGATGTACGTGGTCGCGCCGTCGGTCGAGACGTCCTCGATGACCCGCTTGAGCGCGCGCGACTGGACCGAGATGCCGAGCTTGAGGTCCTCCATCAGCTCGTACTCGACGCCGAAGATCGACTCGTCGAGGTACTGCGGCTTGATGCCGGGCGCCACTGCGGTGCCGCCGACGCCGATCAGCTTGCCGCCGCTACCCTCGTCCGGGCAGCCGGTGGCCGACGGGCCGCCGTAGCCGGGGACCGACGCGCCACAGTCGCGCCAGTCGAAGTTCTGCTGCAGCGAGACCTCGCCGCCGAACGACCGCGAGTTGATGTCCATCGGGATCGACTCGTAGAACCGACCCCAGTGGGCGTAGACCTTCGACCGGCCCTCACGGGTCCAGTCGTAGAGCACGCCGACGCGGGGCGCCAGCATGCCGGTCATGCTCATGGCGTTGGTGCCGTACTCCTTGCCGGTGTTGGGATCGATGTCGTTCTGCAGGAACTTGGCGTAGCGCAGCCGCTGCTCCTCGTAGCGCAGGCCGGCGTTGACCGTCAGGTTGGGCTTGATCTGCCACGAGTCGCGCAGGTAGGCCGACCAGTTGACGGTCTCGCCCTGGATCTGCGAACCCTCGTCGCCCTGGCCGATGAACCGGCAGGGGATGTCGAGCGGGGTCATCGCCCCGACCGGGGTGTAGGAGCACAGCTTGTCGAACGCAGGATCGGTCGAGTCGACCGGGGCGACCTGGACCCAGCGATACGCGGTGACCAGCTTGGCGTCCGCGCGGTTCCGGTAGTACACGCCGCCGGTGTAGACCCGCGGCTCGGTCAGGCGGTTGATCTCGCCGTCGACGCCGGCCTTGATCTCGTGGGTGCCGACCGCCTTGACCCGCTGGGTCAAGGACAGCTTGGTCGCGTAGCGATCCTCGCGCGTGTCGTCGGCGAACCCGGCGCCGCCGACCCGGTAGCCGGCGCCGTTGTCGGGGCAGTTGGTGATCCCCGGGAACGGATCCGAGCCGCCGTCGGCGCAGGCCAGCTTGGTGGCCTCGTCCTCGAAGCCGAGCTTCGACCACTCGCCGAGGTTGCCGAACATCAGGAGCTCGAGCGGCTGGGTGCGGGCGGCGACGTTGACCGACTGGACCTTGCTGGTGTCGACGTGCCAGCCGGCCACCGCCTCGACCTCGGTCTTGTTGTCGTTGAACTTCGACGTCCACTTGCCCGACAGGTCGCCGGTGAAGCCGTCGCTGGTGAACAGGTCGGCCGACGGCATGCCGTACATGCCCTGGCTGCGCGAGTGCGACGGCCCACCCTGGAACGACAGCTGGCCCTGGTGCTCGGGCGACAGCGCGTAGTTGAGCTTGGCCAGACCCGAGGCGCCGGCGGCCCACGGCTTCATGGTGCGGGTCGAGATGTCCTCGTAGACCCGGAAGCCGGTCTCGGGATCGATGTCCGGCCCGTTGGCGTTGTCGGAGTCGATCTGCCGCTTGGTGGTGCGGTAGGTGGTCGCGTACGAGTAGCTCGGCGCGGCGGCGATGACGTACCAGAGCTTGTCCTTGATCACCGGCCCTGACAGCAGGAAGCCGACGTCGGCGCGGACGCCGAGCTCGCCCGAGATGTCGATCGACGACGACTGGCTGGCGGCGCGCTCGGGCGTCGCGCTGAGCATGCCGGGGGTGACGTAGGCGAAGACCAGTCCCTCGAACTCGTTGCCACCGCTCTTGGTGACGACGTTGACGACG
>JAYVSF010000759.1:0-6798 GCA_043775605.1 Myxococcales bacterium | reverse complement strand
TCCTGTCGGCCAACGCCGGCCACACCGGCGGCGAGGTCTTCATCGGCATCCCCAACGACAACGACGGCACCATCCCGGTCCCCGGCACCGGCTGGGACTACTGCTGGACCCCGACCGCGACCGACGCGCCGTGGATCCCGTACGCCAACGCCCACCCAGCCGAGCACACGCTGCACTCGGGTGACTACCAGGCGTCGCAGTCGATGAACGCCTTCGTCGGCTGCCCGCTCAACGGCGACTGGACGCTGCGGGTCGAGGACCGCTGGGGCATCGACAACGGCTTCATCTTCTCGTGGTCGGTGCGCTTCGATCCGAGCATCGTCGAGGACTGCGCGGGCTGGCCGCAGTAGCCCGGAGCTGCGTCGTCTCGGCTGAGGCTGAGAAGAGGCTGAGAAGAGGCTGAGAAGAGCGCCGCGGTCACACCAACCGCGGCGTTGCGCGTTTCGGGATGATCAACGGCCGCCGTCAGGGCCCGTAGGTCAGCGCGACCTCGACGTGGAAGTGATCGTGGTGGCTGGCCGGATCGTTGCGCGGGGTCAGCACGGTGCGAAAGCCGCCCGAGTCGTTGAGGAGGTCCTCGAGCCGCAGCAGCAGCGGATCGTCGTGCAGGTAGTCGCGGGCGACCACGGCCTCGCGGCCATCGGCGTCGATCACCGAGCGGACGTCGATCTCGAGCCCGAGGGCGTGGCGCGACAGCACGTTCTTGGTCCGGCCCTGGGTGCGGACCCGCGTGTAGCCGAAGATCCGCGAGAAGCGCAGCTCGCGGATCCCGAGCTCGTGCAGATCCTTGGCGAAGGTGGCGAGCGCCAGCGCGAGGTGACAGTCCATCACGAAGGGCGGCGGCCGGAAGGTCGGCACCAGCTTGATGCCGCCGAAGGTCATCGACGGCACGGTGATTGGCGTCGCAATCTTCTTCACGCCGGCGGCCGGGTGCCAGTCGACGCCGAGCTCGTCGAGGCGCGCGGTGCAGGCCTTGCCGGCGACGAGCATGGCGCGGGTGGGCGGCCAGCTCCAGCCGGCCGGCATGTTGGTGGCCGGTGCGCCCCGGTGGCCGCGGCGGGCCAGCGCCGGCCCGGGCGCGAGCACGGCCAGCGCGGCGATCAGCGACAGCGAGCGACGCAGCATCGGCGCAGCCTACACCGTGCGCGCGGGAGTGCCGGCGGCGCGATGCGCGGTTCACCGACCAAGGATACCGTCGGGCCATGGACATCGACCAGCTCGAGGCGCTCGCCCTCGGCGACGATCGCGCCGCCGCGCTCGCCGCCCTCGTCCCCGGCAGCGAGGATCACGACACCTGGCGCGCGATCGGCCTCCAGCACCAGGGCCTGCTCGACGAGGTCGATCGCGTGCTCGCGGCGTGGACCTCGCGCCACGGCGACACCACCGCCCGCCGCCGGATCGAGCGCCGCCAGCTGCTGTTGCGGCTCGGCGTCGACCTCGACAGCGCCGCGCCGCAGGTCGTCGACGCCGCCGGGCTCCAGCTCCAGCACGAGGCCGAGGTCGAGGCCGGCGCCGCGCGCTACCCGACCCGGTTCGACGACGCGCCCCTCGCCCTGGGCCTGGTCCTGGCCGACGCGATCGCCGCCAGCCGCACCCTCGAACGGGTCACCGCCGCCGGCCTGCCCAGCCTGGTCGGTCGCGCCCTCGACCCGGCCCGACGCCGGTCCCTCCTCGAGCGGCTCGATCGCACCGGCCTGCCGGGGCTGGTCCAGCTCATCGCCGACGACCTCGATGACCGCACGTCGCGCGGCTTCGGCTCGCTCGCGCTCCACGCCTGCCTCACCAGCGACGAGCTGGTCGAGCTGGCGCAACTGCGGCCGGTCGTCGCCCAGCAGCAGGCCTGGGTCGACGCGGTCATCGCCCGACTCCTGCCGCCGCTCGAGGTCGAGCTCGACCAGGATCTCGACGCCCGCGCCGCCTACCTCGAGCGACTATGGCTGTTCGTCGACGCGCTGGCCCCGAGCTTCACCGGCCTCAAGGTCACCGTCCTCTACCACCAGCTCGCGCTCGATCGTCAGCTCGACCAGCTCGATCGCGGGCGCCTGCTGGCGTACCTCGCCCTGCCCCGCCGGGCGGCGTACGTGCGGCCCGGCTGGCTCGACGATCTCGACCGCGCGCGGATCGCCGGCCTCGACGGCAGCGGCACCAGCGCCACCGGTCTGCCGCCGGTCGGCGACGACGAGCCGCTGATCCGCGCCTACCTCGGCCGCTTCCTCGTCGACGAGGACGTCACCGCGTTCGCCAGCTTCGTCGACCGCGACTGGCTCGAGCGGCTGCAGGCCGAGGTCCGCCTGCTGGCCGGCAGCGCCGACGGCGACCGCTGGAGCCTGCGCCTGGGCCCGAGCGCGGCCGCCGCGCTGCGCGATCGCGTCGACCTCGAGCTGGGGCCGTCGAACCCGCCCCGGGTCGCCGCCGACGCCCGGGTCACGCTCGCGGTCGCGATCAAGCACGTCGCCACCCTGCGCATCCGCGTCTTCCGCGTTGACCCGCTGGCCTACTTCCAGAGCCGCGGCGGTGAGGTCGACATCAACCTCGACCTCGACGGTCTGGCGGCGGGCTGGGAGGAGGTCCGCACCGTCGAGGCGCCGCCGCTGGTTCGGCAGACCCTGCAGCTCGAGCTGGCGGCCTGCGATCGACCGGGCACCTACGTCGTCGAGCTGATCGGCGGCGGTCGCGCCAGCCGCGCGCTGATCCGCAAGGGCGGGCTGCGCGCCACCGTGCGGCCGAGCGCCGCCGGCCTCGCGCTCACCGTGCTCGACGACGCCGGCCAGCCACGGCCCGGCGCCGCGCTGTGGCTCGGCGGTCGCGAGCACCGGGCGCGGCCCGACGGCGACGGCACGATCGCGATCCCGTTCTCGACTCGGCCGGGGCCGACCGTCGTGCTGCTGGTCGACGGTGACCTCGCCGCTACCGCGCGCATCGACCTGATCGCCGAGGTGCCGGCGCTGACGGCGGCGGTGCTGCTCGATCGCCAGGCGCTGATCCCGGGCCAGGGCGCGACCTGCGTCATCCGGCCCAGCCTGACCCTCGGCGGGGTGACCACCACGCTGGCGCTGCTCGAGGAGGCCTACGTGGAGGTGGTGTCGACCGATCGCACCGGGGTCCCGGCCCGCCGGCGCCAGCCGCTGGCGGTCGCCGACGATCGCGACAGCGAGCTGACCGTGCCGGTGGCCGAGGACCTGGCCCGGCTCGAGCTGACCATCGGCGGTCGCTACCGGGTGCTGTCCGAACAGCGGACGGTCGACCTGGCCCAGCAGGTCGAGATCGACGTCGGCACGCTGCACGCCGGGCCCGGCACCGAGGCGCTGTACCTGACCTGGACGAATCACGGCTACCTGCTCGCGCTGCTCGGCAAGAGCGGCGAGCCCCGCGCCGGCCGCGCGATCGCGCTGACGCTCACCCACTGGGCCAGCGATCGCACGATCGACGTCACCCTGGCGACCGACGCCACCGGCGCGGTCGAGCTCGGCCCGCTCGACGGCATCACCGCGATCGACGCCGCCGCCGGCGGTGGCCACCAGCAGTTCAGCCTGGGCGCGCCCCGGCCGCAACACGCGGTCGAGCTGATCGTCGGCGAGGACGAGGTGCTCGCGCTGCCGGCCCCGGCCGGGCTGGCGCGGGCCGCCGCCGCCGGCCTCGACTGGTACGCGATCGAGCACCGCGCCGGCCTCGCGGTCCGCCACGTCGGCGACCGCCTGACCGTCGACGGCGAGGTGCTGCGGGTGGCCGGCCTCGAGCCCGGCACCTACCAGCTCGTCATCCGCAACCAGCCAGCCGTCGCGCTGCGGGTCCTCCCGGCAAGCACCCCCGGTACCGGCGGCTGGGCCGCGGCGCCCGGGCTCCTGTGCGAGCTGCGACCGCTGCCGGCGGCGATCGCCGAGGTCGCGCTCGACGACGACGCGCTGACCGTCGCGATCGCGAGCGCGGGGCCGCAGACCCGGGTCCACGTGCTCGCGACCTCGTTCCTGCCGGCGCCGGCGTGGTCGGTCGATCTCGCCGCCGCGATCCGCGGCCCCGGCACCCGGGCCACGCCGCTGCCGCGCAGCCAGTACGTGTCGGGCCGCGACATCGGCGACGAGTACCGCTACGTCCTCGATCGCCAGCACGCGCCGCGTCGCCCCGGCGTCATGCTCGACCGGCCCGGCCTCTTGCTCAACCCGTGGGCGCTGCGCACCACCGCGACCGCGACCCAGGACGCCCGGCCGCAGACTGGCTGGGCCGGCGCCCCCGCCCCGGCGCCGGCGATGATGGCCGGCTACGCGGGCAAGGTCGGCGCCGCCGGTCCCAGCTCGTCGGATCCGGGCTTCGCGCCCCACGACTTCCTCGACCAGGCGCCGGTGGTGCTCGCCAACCTCCGGCCCGACGCCGACGGGCGGGTCCGGGTCGCGCGCGCCGCGCTCGCCGGCGCCCAGGTCGTGCGGGTGCTGTGCGTCGATCCCTCGGCGACCAGCCAGCGCACGCTGCCGCTGCCGCCGCGCGCGCTCACGGTCCGCGACCTCCGCCTGGCTGCGGCCCTGCCGGTCGATCGACACCGGCGCGAGGACCGGCGGCTGGTGCCGCTGCCGGCCGGCGCGACCCTCGCCGTCCTCGATCGCGCGACGTCGCGGATCGAGCTGGTCGACACCGTCGACAAGCTGTACCGAGCGCTGTGCGCGCTGTCGGGCGACGCCACCCTGGCGTCGTGGGACTTCCTGCCGCGCTGGGCCAGCCTGCCCCGCGCCGAGCGGCTGCGCCTGTACTCGAAGCACGCGTGCCACGAGCTGGCGATCTTCATCCGCTGGAAGGATCCGACGCTGTTCGCCGAGGCGGTGCGGCCGTACCTGGCCAGCAAGCTCGACCCGACGTTCATCGATCGCGCGTTGCTCGACGAGGATCTCACGCCGTACCTGGCGACCTGGCGGCTAGCCCGGCTCAACGCCTTCGAGCGCGCGCTCCTGGCCCAGCGCCTGCCGGCGGCGGCCGCGGCCCTGGCCAGGAACCTCGCCGACGAGGTCGAGCTGATCCCGCCCGATCCCTCGGCCGACGATCGCCTGGTCGACGCGCTCCTGGCCGGAGGAGCCCTGGGCGGCGACGGCACCGATCTGTCGGCAGTCGCCGGCGAAGCCGCACCGGCCGCCGACGCGATGGACCGGCTCGAGGGAGCCCGTCGCGGCGCCAGCTTCGGTGGACCTGGCGGCGGTGCCGTAGCGCCGGCCACGCGCTCGGCGCCGATGAAGAAGGCCAAGGGCCGCGCCCGCGCCGCCGAGGCCGACGACATGATGATGGAGCTGAGCGAGCGCGAGGTCGCGGCGCCGATGTTCCGCGCCGCCGATCGCACCGAGGAGCTGGCCGAGCACAACTGGTGGCACCAGCGGGTCACCGACGCCGGCGCCGGGCTGATTCCGACCCGCCGGCTGTGGCGCGACCTCGCGCAGCACGACGGCGCCGGCCCGTTCCTGTCGCCGCACTTGGCCGACGCCGCCGCCGGCCTGGCCGCGTGCGTGGCCATGCTCGCGGTGCTCGACCTGCCGTTCACCGCCGCCGCCCACGCCGTCACCGCGCTCGGCGCCGGCGCCGAGGTCCAGGCCGGCAGCCACGCCCTGGCCGCGGTCGCCGAGCTGGCCGACCTCGCCGGGCCACCGACCGGCGAGGTCCTGATCGGCCAGAGCTACTTCCGGCTCGACGATCGCTGGGAGTGGGACGGCGCGCTCCAGCGCGAGAAGTACGTCACCGGCGAGCTGGTGATCGGCGTCGTCTACCAGTGCCAGGTCGTCGTCACCAACCCGACCAGCCGGGTCCGTCGGCTCGCGGTGCTGACCCAGATCCCGGAAGGCGCGATCGCGACCATGGGCGGCCAGACCACCCGCACGGTGCGCGTCGAGCTCGCGGCTTACGCCACCACCACGATCGAGTACGCCTTCTACTTCCCGGCGGCTGGCGACGTCGATCACTACCCGGCCCAGGTCGCCGACGGCGACGTCCTGGTCGCGGCGCCGAGCCCGCGCCGCCTGCACGTGGTCGCGGTGCCGGCCGAGGGCGACGCCCGGTCGTGGCCGCACGTCTCGCAGCGCGGCTCGCTCGACGACGTCGTCGGCTTCCTCGCCACCGCCAACCTCGGCCGGGTCGACCTCGAGCGCTGCGCCTGGCGCCTGCGCGATCGCATCGGGTTCGAGCGCATCACCGCCGCGCTGGCCGCCCGCCACGTCTTCGACCCGACCTTGTGGGCCTACGCGTTCCTCCACCGCGACCGCGCCCGGGTCGCCGAGTGGCTGAGCCACGCCGACGACTTCCTGGCCGCGGCCGGCCCGGTCCTCGACGGCGGCCTGGTCGACCTCGCGCCGGTCGCCCGCGGCCGCTACCAGCACCTCGAGTACGCGCCGCTGATCAACGCCCGCGCCCACCGGCTCGGCGATCGCCGGGTGGTGCTCAACGACGGCCTGGCCGCGCAGTGGCGCAGCGTCCTCGAGCTGGTCGCCAGCCGGCGTCAGCCCCAGCCCGAGGACTGGCTGGCCGCCGCCCACTACCTGTTCACGATGGACCGCCCCGACGACGCGCTGCGGGCGCTGGCCCGCGCCTCGGCCCGGAGCGCCGACCACGGCACCGTCGGACTGCAGCGCGACTACCTCGCCGCCTACGCCGCCGCCAGCACCGGCGACCTCGCCACCGCCCGGGCCCGGATCGCGCCCCACCTCGGGCACCCGGTCGACCGCTGGCGCCTGCGCTTCGCCGCGGTCGCCGCCATGCTCGACGAGGTCGCCGGCGCCGGCGCCGCGCAGGCCGGCGATCCCGACAGCCGCGATCAGCGCATGGCCGAGCTGG
>JAYVSF010000758.1:0-17695 GCA_043775605.1 Myxococcales bacterium | reverse complement strand
GGCGAGGACGAGGCGCGTCGACATGCGCCCAGGCTATCAACCCCGCGCGCGGTCGGGACCCTCAAAGATCTGAGGCTCCGAGCGCAGCTCGGGCCGGGGTTGAATGTCGAGATCGGACCAGCACTCCGGTGCGGGCCCGATCGATCGACGACACAGGGTTGATTCTTGGCAACCCTGTGACGCTCCGAGCGCAGCTCGGTCAGCCCGGACTGGGCTCGAGCGCCAGGTGCAGGTCAGCCTGCTGCTCCGGCGTCAGGTACTTCTCGCAGTCCTTCAGCGCCGCCGGCGTGGCGGCATCCGTGACGCAGTTGACGGCCGTGAAGTGCCACCGCATGCAGGCGCGCATGACGTCGACGAGCAGCTGGCGCGCCGCGTCCTCGCCGCGTGGACCGACGGCGATCCGGACCGACTCCGCGGCCTGACCGCATGTGGCGCTCCGCTCGGAGTTCCACGGGTCGCGGTCGGCCTTCTTTTCGGCGACCAGGTCCGCGTTGAGGGCGGTGAATGCGGCGTCGAACGCCGCGAACTGCGCCGGCGGCAGCTGGTCGGGACAGCCCGGGCGATCGTTGGCGATGCACGTCCGCATCGCGGCGTTCCAGTGATCGGCGGTGCAGCGCTGGAACAGCATCTGGGCGAGGCGCTGGTTGTTGCGTGCACTGCGCGCAGCGACCGCCCTGGCGTGGTCGTGGCGTCCAGCTGGAACGTCGGGCCGATCGAGCTCGCGCGCGAGCGCGGCCGCGGCGACCGGGTCAGCTCGGCGGTAGCTCGCCACCGCCTCCTCGCAGCCATGGCGGACCTCGGACGAGGACGGGCCACACGTGGCCAGGGTCAGGAGCGCCAGGACCGAGGTCGTGCGGTGCGACATGAGCGTGGCAGGGTAGCGTGACCCACGATCACCGCAAGGCTGACACGCAGAAAGGTCCGCTGCTAACCCTGTGAGCAGACGATCGGTGCGGTTGATCAGCAGGATGGCGGTGCTCGCTGCACGGTCGGCCACAGCGCGACGCCGCAGGTGCGGTGGCCGAGGCGGTCGGTGATGGCGATGGTGCGGACGTGGCGGAAGCCGGCGACCACGTCGTGCTGGACCAGCACCGCCTCGAAGCCGTCGACGTCGCGGTCCAGGCTGGCCTCGTCCTCGGTGAACGCGACCAGGATCAGCGCCGCGTCGTGGATGCGCGGCTCATCGGCCAGCTTGCGTAGAGCGGCGACCAGGTGGTGGCGCCACTGCGCGCCGTAGCGACCGTCGCGCGCGCCGCCGGGCCGGCGCTGGCGGGCGACCTTGAGCTCGAGCCACAGCGCGCGATCGGGCGCGCACAGGCCAGGCAGCGGCTCGCCGCGCGACAGCGGCTGGCCGGCCGGCGACAGCACCAGATCGCAGCGGGCGCGGTGGCTGAGCTTCTTGCCCGCGGTCGACGGATAGTGGACCTCGCGGGCGACCTCGTGATCGCGGCCGAGCGCGGCGGCGAGGGCCTGCTGCAGCGCGCGCTCGTCCCAGGCGTCGAGGCCGTGGACGGCCTGCTCGAGCCGCAGCCCGGCCTCGAGCTCGGCGACCGCGCGGCCGAGGTGATCGGCGAGCTCGCCGAGGTACCAGGCCCAGGTCACGGCGCCGCCTCGTCCGGTGGCCGGACGACCGCGACCAGCGGGCACAGGCGCAGCGGGAACGCGCGCGCACCCAGCTTGCCGAACTCGCACTCGACGGTGTCGCCGGCGAGACCGACGACGACACCGGCGCCGTAGCGGGGATGACGGACGGCCTGACCGACGTGCCACGGGCCGTCGGCCGCGACCGCGGCGGGCGCGGGCGGGGCCGGGCGCGCGATGACCTCGGGCAGTGGTGCGACGATCACGAGCGGTGGTGCGGCGACCACGATCGGCGCGGTGGCGTCATGCCACTCGACGACCGCCGCGGGCAGCAGGTAGAGCAGCGGGCTCGGCGCCCCGAGCGCGCCGAACTGGTGCGGACACGCGACGTACGACAGCTCGACGCTGTCCTTGGCGCGGGTGAGGCCGACGAACAGCAGCCGGCGCTCCTCGGCCTCGTCGTCGACGCGGTCGCGGATGATGAGCGGCAGGATACCGAGGTTGGCGCCGGCGATGAACACGTGCCTGAACTCGAGGCCCTTGGCGGCGTGGAGGGTGAGCACGCGAACGCCGTCGGGCGCGCGGCCGTCGTCGTCACCGGCGCCGTCGACCTCTGTGGCGCACGGCACGCCGTGGGCGCGGAGGGCGAGGCCCAGGGCGTCGACCTGCGCCCGCAGCCGGCACAGCACCGCGAGCTCGGCGTGCGGCACCCCGTCGGCATGGAGCGCGGTCAGGCGGGCCGCGAGGTAGCTGGCCTCGGCGACCGGATCGTGGTGGCGGCGCACGACGATCGGTGGGCCCGCGGACCGCACGCCGACCAGCTCGCCGCCGGCCACCGGCTGGACCCCGAGCACGGCCCGCGCACCGTCGAGAATCGTGCGGGTGCTGCGGTAGCTGGCCGGAAGCTCATGGATCATGCAGCCCAGCGTCGCGGCCGCGCGGGCGAAGCCGTCGGGCCCGCCGCCACGCCAGCCGTAGATCGCCTGGCGCGGATCGCCGACGCCGAAGAAGCCGGTGGCCGACCCCCGCAGACGCCCGACCAGCTCGAGCTCGCGCGGCTCGCAGTCCTGCAGCTCGTCGACCAGGATCCAGCGCGGGCGCGCGACGTCCGCCGCCGCGGCCAGGAGCGTGGTCGCGTGATCGATCAAATCGTCGAAGTCCATGGCGTTGCGCGCGCGCTTGGCCTCGCTCACCAGCGTCGCGAGCCGGGCGACGTCGGCGGAGCCCGCGCCGCCGGCCGCCACCGCGCGCAGCCGATCGCGCAGCCGCCGACGGTGGCCGACCCGCAGGTGATGGGCCGCGGCCAGCTCGTCGATCAGCGCGACCGCCGCATCCTCGTCGAGCACCGTGAAGTCGCGGCGGTGGCCGACCTGCTCGATCGGCAGCACCCGCTGCAGCAGCGCGAGCGCCACCCCATGGAACGTGCCCATCAGCCAGCGTTCGGCCGCGGTCGTCACCCGCCCGAGCACCTCGTCGAGGCGAGCCCGCAGCTCGGCGGCGGCCTTGGTGGTGAACGTCAAGATCGCGAGCTGATCGAGCGGCACGCCGCCGACCAGGTGGAGATGCAGCGCCTTGTGGACCAGCACGGTGGTCTTTCCGCTGCCGACCTGAGCCCGCACCAGCGCGGCCGGATCGTCGGCCAGCACCGCCGCCTGCTGCGCCGGATCGAGCGCCGCCAGCCGGGCGTGCAAGCGTGGGCTCGCGGTCTCGACCGCCGCCAGCCGCGCGGCGACCGCGACCGGATCGACGACGTGCGGCACGAACTCGACCGGCGGCGGCGCCGACGTCACGACGATCGTCGTCGTCACGCCTGCGGTCGGCGCCGCCGCGATCGACGCGCTGCCCCGCCGTCGGTCGGCCCGCGCCTGCCGCTGCAGACTCTGCCACGCGGGCCACGCGCTCACGGCTGCGGCCCGGCGTCGGCGTCGGCGAGCACGCAGCGAGTGGTGATGACACCGCCAGGGAAGCGGGACAGATCGAGCGTTCGGGCGGCGTCCATGGAGCAGCTCCGGCTGGGGTGTGGCGGGCTGCTCATCGTATCAGTGACTGTGCATCCGTCCAGTTACCTGACCGAGTCGTTTCAACTGGTTCGGGATCCGGATGGGCCCATGCCTCCTCGCGCCGCCACCCGCGGCGCCGCCACGGGATCAGCAGTTGGGACGGGCGACGTAGCTGCCGTCGTAGTTGAACGCGCCGCACCCTCCGGGCCCCCGGGGCCGACGTCGCCCGCTGGACCGGGATCGCCGGCCTTGCACCCGGCGACGGAGAGGATCGACATCAACAAGCAGGCGCGAAGCGAACGGATGTCCATGGTTCCCTCGGGACTGTGAGACGCGACCGGTCGCCCGAACCAACGGCCCTGGCGGCAAGGTTTCGCGCTGTGGCCGACGGGCGCACGCGATAGCCACGGCCCATTCGCCGCGCGACCCGATCGTGTTGGCGGTGGCTCACGGCTGCGGCTCCGGGCGCGGGCCGGCGTCGGCCAGCACGTAGCCGGCAGCGAGCTTGGCCGAGGCCGCGCGCTCGCTGTCGGGCCGGTCGCCGACCAGATCGTCGTGCCGGCGCTGCAGCTTGCTCGCGGTCACCAGCGCGCGGTCGCGGGCCGCGGGGTCGACCTCGATCGCGATCGCGCCGTCGGCGGGCACGTCGACCTCGCGGGCGATCGCCTGCCACAGCCGGCGCTGCGCGGCCTCGGCCCCGAGCCAGCCGGCCAGCCCCGGGCTCGCCACCCGCAGGATCAGGCGCGCGCCGTGCCGCTCCGCCGGCCCCAGCCGCGCGAGCAGATCCGCACCCTCGATCCGCCCCGCCAGCAGCCGGGCGACGAGCTCGTCCCAGCGCACGTCGACCTCGCGCCACGGGATGCGTGGCACCGGCAGCCGCACCACCGGCGCCAGCGGCACGTCGGTCGCGACGTCGCTCGCCACCTCGCGCGGCGCCGGCACGTCCTCGCGCAGCCGCCGCAGCGCCCAGCCGACCAGCTCCGGATCGCGGGCCCAGCTCCCGACGCAGGCCGGGCATCCGCGCTGACAGCGGCAGCGCTCGACCAGCCCGATCGCCGCGGCCAGCACCTCGTCGAGCCGCTCGTAGGCCTTGGCCGCGTAGCCGAGTCCGCCGGGGTGGCTGTCGTGGCACACCAGCGCGGTCGCGGTGCGGCCGGTGGCAGCGACGGTGAAATGGAAGCTGGTCGCGCACAGATCCGTGCGCTCGGCCATCGTGTACAGGCGCGCGCACGCCCCCAGCGCGTGGACCATGCCCGCCAGCACGTCCTCGCGCTCGCCGCCGAGCACCGCCAGCACCGTCTCGGGCACGGTCACCCACACCGCCTCGGTCTCGAGCACCAGCCGCAGGTGCTCGTGCAGCGCCTCGTAGCCGAGGTTCTGGTGGTTGTGGAACTCGAGCATCTTGTAGCCGACCACCACGTCGTCGACGCGGACGTCGCCGAACGCGGCCTCGGTCTGCCCGAGCGGGCGCTGCTCCTGCGTCAACAAGACGTCGATCGCGGTGCGGACGTCGGGCTGGGTGTAGAAGTTCTGCTCGACCTCGGCGACGGTGGCGACGTGCTGGACGAGATCGAGCGCGAGGACCTGATACTGCACGCCATCGTGCAGATACACGGCGCGCGTATGCGCCTCGCGATAGACCTGCGGCCGGCTCATCTCGGTGAGCGTGGTGCCGGTGGCCTGGTTGACGACCTTGAAGCGGTCATTGTGCAGGTTCCGCAGGCTGACCTCGCCGGCCGGGAACAGGCCGCCGGTCCAGTGCCAGCTACCCATCGCCTCGCGCACTTCGCCGGCCCTCTCGAGCACGACCACGATCTCGCCCAGGTCAGGGAACGTCGCCGCGTCGTCGAGAGACAGCGGCAGCTCGGCGGCCGCGGCCCGGACGTGGGCGAGCTGGATCGCCAAGTTGTCGCGATCGACGACCGCGTGCTCGGCCGGCTGGCCGACCAGCCAGTCGGGGTTGGCGCCGATGAACTGATCGGTCGGCGACACCGCGAGCACCACGATCGCGTGCGCGATCTCGTGGCGGCGGCCGGCGCGGCCGAGCTGCTGCCAGAAGCTGGCCCGCGTCCCCGGAAACCCGCCCTGCACCACCACCTGCAGTGCGCCGATGTCGATGCCGAGCTCGAGCGCGTTGGTCGACACTACGCCGACGAGAGTGCCGTCGACCAGCGACCCCTCGACCTGGCGCCGCTCCTCGGGCGTGTAGCCGCCGCGGTAGCCGGCCAGCAGGTAACCCTCGTCGTGGCCCGCGACGTCGCGCAGCCGATCGCGCGACTCCTTCAAGACGATCTCGGTCTCCTTGCGGCTCTTGCAGAACGCGATCGTGCGGTGACGCGCGGTGATGAGGTGCGGCAACAGCAGCGCCAGCTCGGCGGTGACTGGCCGCCGGGTGTCGCGCTCGGTCAGCGGCGGCTGCCAGAAGTGCACGACCTTGCCCGCCGACGGCGAGCCGTCGCGATCGATCAAGCGGAACGGCCGGTGACACAGCGCCTCGGCGTGCTCGCGCGCGTTGGCGATCGTCGCCGAGCTGCACAGGAACTGCGGCGTGCTGCCGTGGTGCGCGCACACCCGCAGGAGCCGGCGCATGAGGTTCGCGAAGTGGGCGCCGAACGCGCCGCGGTACGAGTGCAGCTCGTCGATGACGATATAGCGGACGTTGCGGAACAGGTGCGCGAACCCACGCCGACCGTGATTCGGCAGCAGCGCGCTGTGCAGCATGTCGGGGTTGGTCAGCACCAGGTTGGCGCGATCGCGGACCTTGGTGCGCTCGGCCGGCGTGGTGTCGCCGTCGTACACGCCGGCCACGATCCGCGGCGCGGCGACGTCGGTGCGGGTCGCGAGGTGATCGACCAGGCCGAGCACGCCGCGGAGTTGGTCCTGGGTCAGCGCCTTGGTCGGGAACAAGAGCAGCGTGCGCGCCGACGGATCCTCGAGCGTGGCCTGGATGACCGGCAACAGGTACGCCAGCGACTTGCCGCTGGCGGTGCCGGTGGTGACCACCACGTTTTCGCCCGCGGTCGCCGCCGCGAACGTCTCGACTTGATGGCAGTACAGCTCGCCGATGCCGCGCGCGGCCAGGGTCTCGCGCAGCGCCGGGTGCAGCCCGGCCGGCAGCGGCGCCAGCACCGCCTCGCGCGGCGGAATGCTCCGGGTGGCGATGACGCGACCAGGAAATCGGGACAGGTCGAGCGTTCGGGCGGCGTCCATGGGGGCTGCGCATCGTATCAGTAGCTATACATCCGTCCAGTATTCGAGCGAATTGTTTCAACAACTTCGGGATCTACCGGCATGGCGTCGAGCCAACACATCTTACTGCCCGGCGTCAGCGGGCTTGTCATATTGGAATATCCAAGGACAGCGATGTCCTCGAGACGACGCAGTTCGATCCGGCAGTTCGCCGCAAGCTGCTCGAGCTGGCGGGGCCGGGCACCGAGCTGCATACCCAGCATCGAACCCACCACCGCGCATGAGCCCGCTCACCGCGACGTCGTTCGAGTTGGCCGCGGGCCGCCGCGCTGGCTGTTCGCGCGGTTGGGGCTAGATTGGCACCATGAAGATCGACATCGGCATCGACGCCAACCAGCGGGGCACGATCGCGCTCGGCCTGTCGCGGGTCCTGGCCGACACCCAGCGCATGCAGGTCCACGAGAAGACCGCCTGGATGCTCCGCAGCCTGCTCGAGTAGCCCTGCTCGAGTAGCCGACCGCGATCATGCGCCGGGGCAGATCTTGGTCCAGCGCGCGGCCAGGGCGGTCCACGCCGCGTCGCTGGCGTAGGCGCCGTCGAGCTTGGCCTTGGCTTTGGTCCACTCGTCGCTCGAGCACTCGGTGAGGGTCGGGGCCCCGGGCTGCTCGGCGCGCGCCTTCTCGGCCATCGTCACCGCCAGGGTCGCGTGCCGCATCGGCACGTCGAAGCTGCACAGGCGCGCCAGCTCGGTGGCGGTGGGGTGGCTGGTCACCCACGAGCACGCCTCGGCCGGGTCGGTGTTCTGGGCCAGGGCGGACCTCGCGCTGGCCAGCATGTCGGCGGCCTCGTCGCGGTCGAGCTTGTCGACGACCTGATCGGCCTTCTTGGCGGCGGCCTCGACCTTGGCCTTGCCGTTGTCGCAGGCCACGATCGCGGTGAGCATCAGGATGACGGAGAGCGTTCGGATCATGAACGCACTCTGCCATCGAACGCCGCCCCCGTGGGCCGCCGGTGCGGCGCCGCGCCTACCCCGCGAGCGCGGTGACCGCGGCGCGCCGCTCGGCCAGCCGGCCGGCGATGCGGCCGACCCGCGCGATGTGCAGGAGCAGCTGGTCGCGCGCCCGCTCGGCCTCGTCGGTGAGCGGGCCGAGCTCCTCGAGCCGCCAGTGGCGCAGGACGATCGGCACCAGGATCTGATCGTGGAAGATCGCCAGATCGTAGATGCCGGCGGCGGCGATCGCGCGCGAGTGGCGCTCGAAGTCGGGGATGCCCTTGCCCGGCATCTTGAAGTCGCGGACCACCTGCGCCATCGCGCACACCATGCCCGACGGATCGACCTCGAGCCCGGCGGTGGTGAGGTCGCGATAGAACAGGTAGTGGAGGTTCTCGTCGAACGCGATCCGGCCCATCACGTCCTTGGCCACCGGATCGCCGACCAAGGCGCCGGTGTTGCGGTGGCTGATGCGGGTCGCCAGCTCCTGCAGGCACAGGTAGACGAAGCCCTCGTGCGGGCCGGTCGGCGCCGGGGCGTCGCCGCCCGAGACCTGGAGCATGCGGGCCCGCTCGAGCTCGCGTAGATCGAGCGCGCGCGACACGGTCAGGTAGTCGCGCAGCACGATCGCGTGCCGGCCCTCCTCGGCGGTCCACCACCGCGCCCACTGGCCCCAGGCGCTGTCGACGCCGAACATCCGGCTGATGTCGTTGAAGTAATAGGGCAGGTTGTCCTCGGTGAGGACGTTGACGAACAGCGCGCTGCGGACCGCGTCGGTCAGGACCGCGCCGCCGCAGTCAGTGTCGGCCGGGCGCCAGGCCTCGCCGGCGACGAAGTCGCGCGCGCGGTGGTACGGCACCAGCTCGTGCGGGTACCACTCGCGGGTGGCGGCGCGGTGACGGGCGAACAGCCGGGCGGCCTCCGGCTCGAGCTCACGAAGCAGGTCTTCTCGGTGCACCCCACAGGCTGGCGCCAGATCGCCGGGGCCACGGTCACGGCTCGGACAGCTTTCGCCCCGGATCGCGACAGGCCCGCCGGCCAAGGCCGCCTACAGGTCCCCACAGACCGACGGCGCGATCAGAAGCGCGACGCCTCCCAGCCGCTGGCGACCGCGGTCGTGGTCGGCGCGCAGCTCGACGCCGACGGCCGGTAGCGGATCCGGCCGATGCTGCTCGCGCACAGCGGGTCGACCTCGAGCACGATCCACGAGAACCGGTCGGGCAGGTCGAAGCTGGCGTGGTGCTGGCCGGCGGGGATCCACGCGCTGGCCGCCAGGTACTCGCGATCGAGGCCGCGGGCGACCAGCTGGACCCGGCACTGCCCCGGGTTGTCGATGTCGACCAGCGCTGCCGGCCGGCAGGCGCCCGGCTCGTTGGCCAGGATCACGGTCGGGCGGCGGCTGACCGCGCGCCGCTGGATGCCGGCGCATCCGGTGACCGCGACCAGCGCCAGGGCCGTGGCCAGGAGCCGGAGCTGTCGGGTCGCGGGGGTTCCCAGCGCCAGGGCCGGCGCGGCGAGGGTGGCGTTCTCGGGGAGCGGGTGGTTCGAGTTGCTCATGCTCCCAGGACGCGGCCCGCGCCCGAGTTTCGCGCGGTCACACCAGGGTCAGGGCGTGGCGTTCAGCCGACTCGCCGGTGACCACCGCCACCACCCGCCGGCCGAGGCGGAGCGCCGCCGGCGTGGTGACCTCGACCGCGACCGCGTCGGTGGTCCGCGACCAGGCCGGCACCGAGCCGGGCTCGACGACCTGGCGGGTCGCGGCGATCGCCTGGGCCAGCGCCGCGCGGTCGACGGCGGTTCGCGCGCCCGTCGCGAGGACGCCGCCGTCGATCCCGCCGGGCCGCAGCTCGCCCTGGCGATCGCGCGGCGCGTGGGTCAGCACCAGCTGGTGGAGCTCCGCAGCCGCTGCCTGCCAGGCCGCGGCGCAGGTCCGCCCTGCCGCGACGCCGATCACGATCGCGTGCTCGTCCGACGCCGGCACCGCCACGCACGCGACCACCGGCGTGTCACGGCCGACCAGCAGCGACGTCACCTGCGGCCCGCGCGCCCGGTGCCAGTCGAGGATGCGGGCGACCGGCAGCGGCGCCGCCCGCTCGTCGAGCCGGGCCAGGAACCGACCGCCGCCGACGGCCGCGGCCAGGGCCCACCGCTCGCACGACTCGAAGGTGGCGTGGGCGACCGCGGCGGCGAGGTCGGGCGCGCAGCCGAGGCTGCACTGCTCGGCGAAGCGGCGGGCGTTGACCAGCACCCGCGCGCCGGTGGCGACCACGGTCGCGGCCGGGTGCCCGCCCCGCCGGATCAGCTCGGCCAGGCCCTGACGCTCGAGGCTCACCGCCACCGCGCTGGCCAGCGCAAGGTCGAGGTTCGCGCCGCGCCCGCCGATCGTGCCCGCCGTACCATCGCTCGCCGCGGGCAGGAGCGCCCGCACCGCCGCCGGCAGCCCGGGCAGCCGCGGCGTCAGGTGCTGGAAGCTCGCGATCAGGCCGAGCGCGGGATCGAGCGCCAGGGTCAGGTCGCAGGCCCCGCGGGTCGCGTGATCGGTGGCGTCGTGCGTGGCGCGGCGCCGGGCGCTGGATGCGGTGGTCATGGGCGTGTCTCCGTCGGTGGGTGCGGGCATCGACGACGACCCGGCGCGACCGCGCCTGGCCTTCGATGCTCACCTCTCTGGACGGCACCCGCGCCGCATCTTCACGCCCCGCTCCCCGCGCGTGATCAGGCCCCGTCGTGGTGCGGCGCCTCGTGAACCACCACCGCGGCCGCCGGCGGCGCCGCCGAGCTGCCGCCGCGCGGGTGGCGCGCCCACTCGAAGAACGAGTAGACCACCGCCACCACGATCAACGTCAGCGCGGTCGAGGTGATGAGCCCGCCGATGACGACGATCGCCATCGGCGCCCGGCTGCTGCCGCCCTCGCCGAGCGCCAGCGCGATCGGCAGCATGCCGAGGATCATCGCGGCCGTGGTCATCAGGATCGGCCGCAGCCGGACCGGCCCGGCGGCCATCAGCGCGTCCCGGGTCGACAGGCCCTCCTCCTTCTTGTGGTTGGCGTAGTCGACCAGGAGGATCGCGTTCTTGGTGACCAGGCCCATCAACATGATCAGGCCGATCATGCCGAAGATGGACATGTTGGCGCCCGAGATCACGAGCCCGCCGAACGCGCCGACCACCGCGAACGGCAACGACAGCATGATCGTCAGCGGGTGGATGAGGCTGTTGAACTGCGCCGCGAGGATCATGTAGACGAGGATGATCGCGAGCAGCAGCGCCTGCAGCATGTAGCCGAACGACTCCTGCATCATCTGGGCGTTGCCGGACGTCTCCTGGACGATGTCGGGCGGCACCACTTGCTTCGCGAGCTTCTCGACCAGGGTCGCGGCCTCGCCCTGGGCCACGCCCGGCGCCAGGTTGGCGAGCACGGTGATCTGCCGCATGCGGGCCTGGCGATCGATCTCGGCCGGCCCGATGCCGCGCACCACCTTCACCACCGAGCCGAGCGGCACCAGCTCGCCGCTGGCCGCACGCACCGTCAGGTTGCTGAGCGAGGTCAGACTGCGCTCGGCCGCCGACGACAGCGTCAGCTTGACGTCGTAGATGTCGAGGTCGACCGGGTCCTTGTAGTCGGTGACCTTGTCCTCGGCGGCCAGCGCCCGCAGCGTGGTCGCGATGGTCGCCACCGGGACGCCGAGGTCGGCGGCCGCGGCCCGGTCGGGATCGATCTCGATCTGCGGCTTGCCCGACGCGTAGGTCGAGTCGAGGTCGACGAACTTGCCGGTCTTGGCGAGCGCGGCCTGGAGATCGGCGGCGGCCTTGACTAGTCGGTCCATGTCGTTCGAGCGCAGGTTGAACTGCACCGCCTGCTGCTTGAAGCCGGTGTCGCCGCCCGACATGTCGACCTGGTTGACCGCGACCTTGAGGCCGCGGGTCGACAGCACGCCGTAGCGGGTCCGGGCCCACGCCATCAGCTCCTGCTGGCTGAAGCTGCGCTTCGACGGCGCCACCAGGTTGACGAAGATCTTGGCCATGTTGACCTTGCCGGTGCCGCCGCCGCCGACCTGGACGTAGACGTTGTCGAGGCTGGGCACCAGGGCCCGGACGTCGGCGGCCAGCCGCTCGACGACGTCGGTGGTGTGGGCCAGCGAGGTCCCGACCGGCAGCTCGAGGTCGATCGACATCTGCGACCGATCCTCCTCGGGCAAGAACTCGTTCTTGACCTTGCCACCCATCGAGCACGAGCCGATCAGGATCGCCAGCGCGAACACGAACGTGCCGAGCTTGGTCCACACGCTGCGCAGGACGAAGCCCAGGGTCCGCCGGTACAGGTGATCGACGCCGTCGAGGACCCGCTCGACCGCCCGCGACAGGATGAAGCGCTTGCCGTGCGAGACCTTGAGCAGGCGGGCCGACAGCATCGGCGTCAGCGTGAACGACACGAACAGGGACACCATCACCGCGACCGAAACGGTCACGCCGAACTGCAGGAAGAAGCGGCCGATCAGGCCCTTCATGGTCGCGACCGGCAGGAACACCGCGACGATCGACAGCGTGGTCGCCAGCACCGCGAGCGCGATCTCGCCGGTGCCGTGGGCCGCGGCCTCCATCGGCGACTTGCCCAGCTCGAGATGGCGGTGGATGTTCTCGATGACCACGATCGCGTCGTCGATCAGGAGGCCGATCGACAACGACAGGGCCAGCATCGTCATCATGTTGAAGGTGAAGCCGAGCAGGTTGAGGAACCAGACCGTGGCGATGACCGAGGTCGGCAGCGCCAGCGCGCTGATGAAGGTCGCGCGCGGATCGCGCAGGAAGCCGAACACGATCAGCACGGCCAGCAGCGCGCCGAGGCCGAGGTCGAACTGGACCTCGTGGAACGCCTGCAGGATGTAGGGCGCGTTGTCCTGGGTGATGGTCAGGGTCGCGTGCTGCTTGGCCAGCTCGGGCCGCAGCGACGCCAGCGCAGCCTTGACCGCGTCGGCGACCGCGACGGTGTTGGCGCCCGAGGTCTTCTGCACCACCAGCGCGATCGCCGGCTTGCCGTCGACCGAGGCGTGCGACCGCTTCTCGGCCATGTCGTCCTTGACCACCGCGACGTCGCCGATCCGGACCGCGAAGCCGGGGCCCGACACGATCGGCGCGTCGGCGATGTCCTGCAGGCTGCGGACCGAGCCCTTGGTGGTGACCACCAGCTCCTGCTGGCCCTCGGTGATGCGGCCGGCCGGCAGCTCGAGGTTCTGGCCCTGCAGCGCCATCGCGACGTCGGCCGGGGTCAGGCCGCGGGCCTCGAGCTTGCCAGGATCGATCTCGACGTGGATCTCGCGCTCGCGGCCGCCGATGATGTCGACGGTGCCGACCCCGGGGATGCGCTGGATGCGCTGCTTGACCACGTCGTCGGCCAGCCGGGTCAGCTCGCGCGGCGACACCGACGGCGGCGCCGACAGCGCGACCGACAGGATCGGCATCGCGCCGACGTCGAACTTCTGGATGTTGAGCGACTCGATGCCCTTGGGCAGGATCGCGTCGAGGGTGCCGATCTTGTCGCGGATGTCCTGGGTGGCCTGGGCGCTGTCGACCGACATCTCGAACTCGACCAGGACCTGGGTCACCGACTCGAGGTTGATCGTGCTGAGGTGCTTGATGCCGCCCATCGAGCTGAGCGCGTCCTCGATCGGCTTGGCGACCTTGTCCTCCATCGACGCCGGATCGGCGCCCGGGTAGATCACGGTCACCGACACGAACGGGAACTCGACCGACGGGAACAGATCGACGCCGACCTTGGGGTAGCTGAACAGGCCGAAGACGATCAGGCCCACGGTCAGCATCAGCGCGAAGGTCCAGCGCCGGATGAAGATGTCGATGAACGACCTCACGGCACGGTCCTCGCCGGCCGCCGCCCCGCCGCCTTGCACACCGGCGTGGTCACCGCCGCGGTCGGCGCGCCGAGCGTGACCTCGGCGGCCAGGCCCGGGCGCAGGCCGCCGTCGCAGTTGTCGAGGCGCGCGGTCAGCTCGACGGTGCGGGTCCGGGGATCGACCATCGGCGCGATCTGCGCGATCACCGCGGCCCGGGTCTGGGTCAACGACGGGATGGTCACGGTCACCGGATCGCCGGGCTTCACCGACGACAGCGCCCGCTCGGTCAGCCGGAACTTGAGGTCGAGCGCGGCCTGATCCTGGATGATCACGACCGGCGACGGCGGCATCATCGTCGCGTACTCGCCGGCGCTCATCAGCTTCTTGATCACGATCCCGGTCAGCGGCGCCCGGCCGGCGGCGTCGTTGATGGTCTTCGACGCCATCGCGATCGACGTCTGGGCGCCGGCGATCTGCAGCTTGGCGCCGTCGACCTGGGCCTCGAGCGCGTCGAGCTGCTGCTGCGGCAACGCGTTCTGCGCGACCAGGCCCTTGATCCGGTCGTACTCGCGCTGGGCGGTGCGGAGCTGGAGCTCGGCCCCGGCCAGCTGGTTCATCGCCTGCTTCTTCATCAGCATGGCGTCGCGGCTGTCGAGCTGGAACAGCACCGCGCCCTTGGTCACGTGGGCGCCCTCGTCGACGGCCACGGTCAGGATGGTGCCGGAGCCGCGCGGCGCGACCGCGACCTGATCGCGCGCCTGCAGGGTGCCGGCGACCACCGCGCCCGGGGCCAGGGGATCGCCGGTGGCCGAGCCGGTGCCGGCGCCCGGCTTGACCTCGGGCAACTCGGGCAGCGGCGCGGCGCCCGAGCCGGTCGCGGGCGGCAGCTTGCCGGCGGCCGGATCCTTGTGCTTGCACGCGCCGAGGGTGGCGACCGTGGCGAGCGCGGCGAGCGCGACGGTGACGGTGATGATCGAGGGCTTGTTCACGGCGAACCTCACTTGGCTCCGGGCATGGCGGGGACCTGACCGACGGCGCGGACCAGGGCCATCCAGGCGATCAGGTACTGGTAGCGGGCGATCGTCGCCTGCGCACGCGCGCGCGTGACCTCGGCCTCGGCGTCGATGACATCGGTGGTGGTGGCGACCCCGGCCTGGATGCGCGCGGTCTGCAGGCGGTAGGCCTCCTCGGCGGCGCGCAGCGCGCTGTCGTGGACCGCGAGGGTCTGGCGCCGGGTCGACGCCGCCAGCCACTTGCTGCGGACGTCGAACGCGAGCTGATCGGCGAGCTCGTCCTTGGCCCGGCGGGCGATGCGGGCGCCGACCCGGGCGGCCGCGACGTCGTGGCCGCGCTTGCCCCAGTCCCACAGGCTCCAGTCGAGGCTGACCCCGACGTACGCCGAGTTCTTGCTGGCGATGAAGCCCTGGCCCTCGGTGCGGGTGTAGTTGGCGATCGCGACGACGCTGGGGAAGTAGCCAGCCCGGGCCGCGGCGGCGCCGACCTCGGCCTGCACCACCCGGGCGGCGGCGGCGCGACGCTCGGGCCGCTGGCTTGCGGCGGCGGTGACCGCGGCGTCCTCGGTCCAGCCCAGCTCGGGCGGGGTGGTGTCGAGCGGCGCGAGGGTGAGCGCGGTGCCGTCGGGGAGATCGAGCAGCAGCGTCAGCCCGCGCAGCGCGGTCGTGGTGCCAGCCTCGGCCTCGAGCACGCCGGCCTGGGCCTGGTCGCGCGCCGCCTCGAGCCGCAGCACGTCGAGATCGGTCAGCACCTTGGCGTCGCGCAGGGCCCGGATCCGGGCCAGGTCGGCGTCGAGCTGGCCGACCGACGTCGCCGCCAGCTCGCGCAGGGTCTGGGTCTGCAGCGCGCCGAGGTAGGCCTCGGCCGCCTGGTAGGCGGCGTCGAGCCTGGCGACCTGGAGCTCGGCCTGGGCGGCGTCGACCGCGGCCCGATCGCCCTCGATCAGGTGGCCGATGACCGTGAGCTGGCTGAGCGGCTGGACGACGTTGACCTCGGCCGAGGCGGTCACCCGGTCGCGGATGATGGCGCTGACCACCGGCGACGGGCAGATCATCGGATCGGGATCCGCGCACGGCTGGGAGAACGCGATGACGTCGTTCCACGCCAGGACCGCGCCCTTGACGCCGACGGTCGGCAGCCGGAGCGCGCGGGTCGAGCTCGCCTTCTCGCGGGCCGCATCGATCTGCTCGCGATGGAGCTCGACGGCGAGGCTGTCGCCGGCGGCCAGCTCGATGGCCTCGGCGAAGGTGAGGGTGCGCGCACCGTCGGCGCGAGCGGTGGGCGCGGTGACGGCGAGGGCGAGCGAGAGGAGGGGAACGACGAACGGACGTTTCACGAAGCACCTCCGGAGGGGCGCGGGCGGGCGAGCGGCCGGCCCGTCGAACGACGACCTGACCGCAAACATGGTCTAGGTAATTTACCTTCAGTGAGCCCTTCGATGCGCCCACCCTGGCATCAGGTTCGCCCTCTGCCCACCCGCGATCGCGCACGCGGCCGGCTCACAGGGTTGGCAGAAACTAACCCTGTGTCATCGATCGATCGGCCCGGCACCAACGTGCCGGCCCGATCGGTACGGAATCAGAGCCGAGGGTTGGTCGTCGCGCGTGGGATGACATTTCCGAAACCTTGTTGCTGCCAACCCTCTCAGGGGCGGCCGACGCCGGCCTGCTACGATGGCGGCTGGTGCCCGTGGAAGACGCTCGCGATCACGGGCCCGGGGCGGGCTCGCCCGAGGACGCGGCCGACACCCTGCGGACCTCGCCGGCGGTCGGCGCGACCGGCTCGCGGCCCGAGGTCGAGACCGTCCAGCTGCCGCCGCGCCCCGACACCCCGGCGGCCGCCGAGCCGACCCCGACCCTCGGCGACGAGCTACGGGCGGCGACGGTCGACCGGTTCGGCGAGGGCGAGGCCGACCGCTTCGAGATCCTCGACGAGCTGGCCCGCGGCGGGCTCGGCCGGGTGCTGCGCGCGCGCGATCCCCGCACCGGGCGGGTGGTGGCGCTCAAGCAGATGCTGCGACCGACCCCCGATCTGGTCGCTCGCTTCGCCCGCGAGGCGCTGGTCACCGCCAACCTCCAGCACCCGGCGATCGTGCCGGTCTACGAGGTCGGGCGCTGGCCGAGCGGCGAGCCCTACTACGCGATGAAGCTGGTGCGCGGCCGCGCCCTCGACGCGCTGATCGCCGAGGCCACCACCCTCGCCGCCCGGATCGCGCTGTTGCCCCACGTCATCGCGATCGCCGAGGCCCTGGCCTACGCCCACAGCGAGCACGTCATCCATCGCGATCTCAAGCCGGCCAACGTTTTGGTCGGGCCCTACGGCGAGACCGTCGTGATCGACTGGGGCCTGGCCCGTCACCTCGCCACCGACGATCACGCCGCGACCCCGATGCCGAGCGTCGCCGGGCCGGGCGAGACCGTGATGGGCGAGGTCATGGGCACGCCGTCGTACATGCCGCCGGAGCAGGCCGCCGGCCGGCCGCTCGACGAGCGCGCCGACGTCTACGCGATCGGCGCGATCCTCTACCACCTGCTGGCTGGGGTCCGGCCGTTCGTCGAGGAGCCGACCGCGGAGTGCGTGCTCGCGGCCGTGCTGGCCGGGCCGCCGCGGCCGCTGGCGCAGCTCGCGCCCGAGGTCGCGCCCGAGCTGATCGCGATCGTCGATCGCGCGATGGCCCGCGATCGGGCGGCGCGCTACCCGAGCTCGTTCGGCCTGGCCGAGGATCTGCGCCGGCTGCAGGCCGGACAGCTGGTCGGCGCCCATCGCTACTCGACCCGACAGCTGATGCGGCGCTGGCTGCGACGCCACCGCGCGGTGACCGCGACCGCGGCGATCGCGGTCGTGACCCTGGCCGGGTTCGGCGTGGTCAGCGTGCGGCGGATCGCGGCCGAGCGCGATCGCGAGCGGGCCCAGCGTGCGGTCGCGGTCGGTGAGCGGGTGCTGGCCCGGGCCGCGCGCGAGCTGGCCGAACACCGGCTCGGCGACAGCCTCGAGGAGCTGGGCCGGCAGGCGGCGCTGGCCGGCGCCCCCGAGCGCGCGCTGCCGCTCCTGGCCGGCGCAGCCGCGGCCGCGGGTG
>JAYVSF010000757.1:0-5899 GCA_043775605.1 Myxococcales bacterium | reverse complement strand
CCCAAGCACCCCGGCGGGGGGCTGCTCAAGCTCGGCGCCGGCCGCCACGCGACCACGCTGTTCGAGTCGTACCACCCCGGTGTCGCGCTCGATCACGCGCGCCGGGCGCTGGCCAAGAAGGGCAAGCGCGTCGGCTCGCTGGCGCCGGCCGAGCGCGAGCCGTACGGCGACCCGGCGTTCTTCGACGCGGTCCGCATGCGGGTCGACGCCCACCTCAAGGCGAAGAAGCTCGGCTATCACGCGTTCGGCTGGCTCACCGCGTTCGAGTCGGTGGTGCTGGTGCTGGCGTTCCTCACCGCCTGGTACTTCCGGGTCACGGGCGGCTCGCTGGCGACGGTCTACCTGGCCGCGGTGATCGGCGGCGTGATGGTGGCGCGGCTCGGCTTCGTCATGCACACCGGCAACCACGCCGCGGTCGGCCGGCGCGGCTTCGGCATCGGGTCGGTCGGCACCGTGATGGACTTCGTCGGCGGCTCGAGCCTGGTATGGCAGGCCTCGCACCAGGTCTCCCACCACGGCAAGCCCAACATCCGGGGCGGCGACAACGACGCCGAGATCGGCTATCCGCTGCTGCGCTTCCACCCGGATCTCCCGCGCAAGCCGTGGCACCGGTTCCAGACCGTCACCCTCGGCGTTGGCATCAGCGTCGGGCTGGTCAAGTGGGTGATCTCCGACCTCACGTTCCTCCGCAAGGGCCGGGTCACCCACGCGCCCTTTCACGTCAGCCGCGCGGCCTGGGCCAAGGTGGCGGTGTTCAAGACCCTGTGGGTCGCGCTGCACGTCGTCGCGCCGATCGTCCTGCTCGGGCCGCTGCACGGCATCCTGTCGACGCTGGTGATGATGGCGGTCGGCGCCTACTACATGGAGGGCATCTTCATCGTCAACCACCTGCAGCGGGGCCTGGTCCCGCGGGCCGGCGCGCACTGGGCCGAGCAGCAGATCCAGAGCTCGGCCAACTGGGGCTCGGAGTCGCGCTGGGCCAACTGGGTCTCGGGCGGGCTCAACCACCAGGTCGAGCACCACCTGTTCCCGAGCATGTCGATCTACCTGTACCCGACGATCTCGCCAGTGGTGCGCGAGACCTGCCGCGAGTTCGGCCTCGAGTACCGCAACTACGCCGGCTACTGGGTCGCGCTCGCCCACTGCGTCGGCTACCTGCACGAGCTGGGGCGACCCGAGCCCGAGGCCGCGATCTCGTCGGCGCACGCGTCCTGATCTCGTGACCTCCTGAGCTGGCGCTGGTTCAGCGCATCGCGACCTCGGCGCCGACCGTGACGGTCAGGCCGAGCTGGCGGCCGTCGGTGGCCGGGCCGCCGAGGTGGGCGACGCCGACGAAGCCGTTGGCGCCCGCCACCACCGCGAGCTGCGGGTTGATCGGCGCGCGCACGCCGAGGCCGAGCTCGCCGCCCGCGGCGACGCCGGCGACGTCGTTGAAGCGCAGGACCCGGGCGAAGCCGGCCAGGCGGACCCACGGCGTGAAGCCGCGGCGCGGTCGCAGCTCGCGGCGCAGGCCGAGCGAGAGATCGCCGGCGAACCCGTCGGTGACGTCGCGGGTACACGGCATGGCCGCCCCGGCCCCCGCCATCGTGGTCACCGCGCAGGCGTCGCCCCGGCCGCCGAAGGTGAACGCCAGCCCGCTGTCGAACCAGTCGTGGTCGGCCAGGCGGTACAGGTAGTGGCCGCCGAACCGCAGGCCGCCGGGCGTGGTCACCCCGCCGCCGCTGAGGCCGACGTCGGCGGCCAGCGCGACTTGGCGGTCGTCGTCGACCACGCCCGAGCGGCCGGCCAGGGCGTCGGCCCGGACCCGCCCGACCGGCGCCAGCCCGACCAGGGACACCAGCGAGACCAGGGCAGCGGCAACCGCGGACGTCCGGATCATGCCGCCAGGGTAGGGCCGACCCTGAGACGGGGCCATGTTTCGGCCTTGGCAATCCGTTGAGCCTGGCCGGCCGCGAGCATATGGTCCGCGCCATGAAGAAGCTTGCGCTGCTCGTCCCGCTCCTCCTGGCCAGCGCCGGATGTCCCAAGCCCCGGACGTCCGCCGCCACCCAGCCCACGCCGGTGGCCTTCGATCCGGCGCAGTCCGAACCAACCGCGATCGCGGTGGTCGACGCCGGGGTCGCGGCGCTCGGCGGCGCCGAGCACTGGGCCAAGCTCAAGGAGCTGAAGTTCACGGTCAGGTACACGCAGGACGGCAAGCTCCAGGCCGAGCACAGCCACGCCTGGGACCGCTGGAACGGGCGCCACCGCTGGCAGAACACCGACATCGCCTCGCTCGGCGGTCAGCCCGAGGACGTCCGGATCGCGGACGTGCGCTACGACCTGTTCGACAAGGACGTGACCGCGACCGCGACCTTCGACGGCAACGCCGTCGATCGCAAGACCGGCGCCCAGTACGCCGAGTCGGCCCGCCAGAGCCTGACCCAGGACCTCTACTTCGTCGCGATGATCTACAAGCTCGAAGATCCGGGCGTGAGTCTCAAGCTCGACAACGCCGAGGTCGTGGTGCCCGGCAGCGACGCGTGCAAGCCGTCGTGCACCTCGATCAAGGTCACGTTCGATCCCGCGGTCGGCAAGGACCTCTGGTTCGTCAACTTCAACAACGAGTCCAAGCTGCCCGAGGTGATCGAGCTGCAGCGGGGCGCGGGTCGGGTCGGCTACCACCTGACCGACTGGACCGAGTCGGGCGGGCTCAAGTGGCCGGGCGCGCTCCACAACATCGGCCTGCCCGGTGAGGTGATCCAGATCGAGGACGTCAAGGTCGGCGACCCCGAGGACTCGACCTACATGCCCAGCGTCAGCGGCGGGGGCTGATCGATCATGGCCAAGCCGGTCGAGTACAACGCCACGATGGTCGAGCGCGTCGACCTCACCGACGCGCTGACCCTGTTCAAGGTCATGCCCGACGAGCGCCCGGCCCCGGGCTGGTTCGTCCCCGGTCAGTACTGCGTGCTGGGCCTCAACAACGCAGACAAGATCGAGCTCGGCTCGGTCCGTCGCTCGATGTCGATCGCGTCGGCGCCCGAGCAGGACGGGCCGATCGAGTTCTACATCCGGTTCGTGGCCAAGCCCGAGTCGGACAACCCGCTGACCCACCTGCTGTGGAAGCTGAAGGACGGCGACCGCATGCACATGCGGCCCAAGGCCGCCGGCGTCTTCACGATCAAGGACACCGTCGGCGTCGACGATCCCCGGCTCAAGGTGCTGGTCGCGGCCGGCACCGGCTCGGCGCCGTTCGTGGCGATGGCCCGCAGCGCGATCCTGCGCGACCCCAAGGCCGACCTGTCGCGCCTGGTGATCCTGCACGGGGTCTCGTACCCGAGCGACCTCGGCCACCGCGAGGAGCTGCTCGGGCTGGCCGCCACCAACGGCCTGCACTACCACGGCACCGTCAGCCGGCCGAAGCCCGGCGACGGCTGGACCGGCGACGTCGGCCGGGTCGAGAGTTACTTCGCGCCCGATCGGCTCGCCGATCTCGAGCGCAAGCTCGGCCTGCCCGAGGGCGGCTTCACGCCGGACCGCGCGGTGGTCCTGATCTGCGGCCTGCAGGGCACGATCGGCACCACCATCAGCCACCTGTGCGGGCGCGGCTTCGTGCCCGATCACAAGCGCATGCGCGAGGCCCTGGCCATCCCCGAGGCGATGCCGGCGACCCTGTTCTACGAGCAGTACGATACCGAGCCGGTGATCGACATCAAGGACGCGGCGGTGGTCGAGCCGCTCAAGGGCGCGCTGGTCGCCGCCTGGGCTCGTCAGGGCGCATGACCGCGCCCACCGCCGAGACCGTGGCGGCCGGGCCCGCGTCCGCGCCGGTCGCGTTCGTCGCCGGCGCCACCGGCTTCGTCGGCCGGGCGGTGGTGGCCGAGCTGGTTCGACGTGGGGTCACGACCATCGCCCACGTCCGGCCCGACTCGCGCGACCTCGACGAGTGGCGGCGCAAGTTCGGCGAGGCCGGCGGCGGCCACGTCGAGGTCGACACCACCGCCTGGGACGAGGCGGCGCTGACCGCGACCCTGCGGGCCCGCGCGGTCACCCACGTGTTCGGCCTGATCGGCACCACCCGCGGCCGGGCCAAGCGCGACGGCGTGCGCGTCGACATCTACGAGCTGATCGACGTCGGCCTGACCCGCTTGCTCGCGGCTGCGTCGTCGGCGTGCGGCGCGCGACCGCGGCTGGTGTACCTGTCGTCGGTCGGGGCCAGCGCCCGCTCGTCGTCGGCGTACCTGCGGGCCCGGGCCCGGGCCGAGGCCCTGGTCCAGGGCGCGGGCGTGCCGTGGATCATCGCCCGGCCGTCGATGATCGTCGGCCCCGGCCGCGACGACGCCCGGCCGATGGAGCGGGCCGCCGGCGCGGTCGCCGATGGCGCGCTCGCGGTGATCGGCCTGTTCGGGGCCAGGCGGATCCGCGCCGCCTATCGCTCGACCACGCCCGAGCTGCTCGGCCCGGCCCTGGTCCGGCTCGCGCTCGACGACGCCCCCGATCGGATCGTCGCCGGCGACGACCTGCGCTGACCCGGCAATCCCAGGGGACGGGGGGACGGGACGGATCCAGGTCGTGCTTGCATATATCGTAACGCTCGACCGACTGCTCGACCGGCCCACCGTGCTGCGCGCCGCTTGCCCAGAGGCAGTTCATCTTGCCAGACCGAGGTCGACGCCCGTGCCTCGGCCCGCCGGCGGCACCGCGCTCCGCCCGCGGCGGTCGTGACGTGCTAACGTGTCGTCGTGGACGCGCCGGTCCTGAACGATCTGCTGAAGCTGGATCTCGAGACACGCCTCGAGCTCATCTCGCAGCTCTGGGACAGCATCGTCGACGCGGACTCCGAGTTGCCGCTCGGGCTGGATGATCGCGAGGAGCTTGACCGGCGCTTGGCAGCCTACCGCCGCGAGCCAGCGGCGGGTGCGCCGTGGTCCGACGTCCGCGCGCGCATCTTCCGCCGCGGATGACGTATCCGGTCATCATCCGACCCGAGGCCGAGTCCGACCTCTCCGAAGCCGCGGCCTACTACGCGCGGGTCGGGCACGAGGCGCGGCTCGAGGACCGCGTCGCCGCCGCCCTTGCTCAGGTCGCCGACGGTCCGCTCCGCTTCCCCGTCATTCGCGAGGACATCCGCCGCGCGCTGGTCCGACGCTATCCGTACGCCATCTTCTTCGCGCTCGAACCCGAGCGGGTGGTCGTGCTCGCGATCCTCCATCAGCGCCGCGATCCCGCACGCTGGCCTCACCGCTGAACGTCGCGCTCAGCGGCGGTCTCTCCCAGCCTACTCGGACTTGTGGGCGATCTCGGGCGGGCTGGCGAAGAACCGGTTGCGGATCGGGTTGTTGTAGTGCTTGTAGTCGATGACCCAGGGCACGACCCGGGCGCTGCCGGCCTCGATGTACATGGTGCACGCCATCGGGGTGACCGTGCGGTAGCTCGAGCCGTCGGGCAGATCGTCGTTGTCGGCGCCGCCGGCCGAGAACAGGTTGAGCAGCGCGATCGCGTGATCGGGGTAGACCGAGCGGAAGCCCTCGTCGATCTTCTCGTGGCCGCGGACCATCATGGTCAGGCCCATGCGGGTCATGAACTTCTCGAACTGCAGCCGGCCGAACGGGAAGCGCGCGTTGTGGGCCTGCAGCCGATCGGGGATGTGATCGGCCGACGACGGGTCGCTCCACAACATCTGGAACCGGATCTCGCCGTCGTTGAGCGACGACAGGTCCTTGTACTTCTCGGCCAGCGTGGTGTCGCGCGGGATGCCGGCGTGGACGAACAGCGTGCGATCGAACAGCAGCATGTTCGGCAGCTGTTCGAAGAAGTACTTGTAGGCCGAGAACATCTCGCCCGGCATGTGGCCGACCAGCGAGTTGATGGCCTCGGCCGGCTTGACCCCGCCGTACACCCGGCCGCCGTGCTCGAT
>JAYVSF010000756.1:0-6618 GCA_043775605.1 Myxococcales bacterium | reverse complement strand
CGGGCGGGTCGCGCTCGGCGAGCCGGGCGTCGATCTCGCGCTCGAGGCCGGCGGCGCGCGCCTCGTCACCCTCACCGCCGGCCAGCGCCTGGCGCTGTGGGACGCCGCGACCCTGGGCCCGGTCGCGACCGCGACGCTGCCGCTCGATCGCCTGCCGGCCCTGGTGCCGCTCGGCGACCGGACCCTGATCGCCGACGACGATCAGCTGATGCTGATCGGGCCCGATGGCGCGATCGTCGCCCGGGCCTCGCGCAGCGCGACCAGCGCTGTCGACGTCGGCCGGGTCGGCGGCGTGCCGATGATCGCCGCCGGCGACGCGATCGGCGGCGTGGCGCTCCACGATCAGGGCAGCCTGGCCACCGTCCGCGGCTGGCGCACCGGCGACGGCCCGATCCTGGCGGTGCGGCTGCGCCCCGACGGTGCGATCCTCGCCACCGCCGGCGACCGCCACGTCCAGCTCTGGGATCCGGCGACCGGCCGAGCGCTGGCGACGTCGCCGGAGGTCGCGGGGACGATCACCCGGCTGGCGTGGAGCCCCGACGGCGCGACCCTCGCGTTCGCTGGCACCAGCGGCACGGTCTGGGTCTGGAGCCTGCCCGGCGACGCCGGGCCCAGCCTCGAGGATCTGATCGCGTGCGTGGCGCCGGTGCGGCTCGAGAGGTCGGCGCCGGTCGCGACCACGTTCGACCCGGAGCGGTGCGCGGTGCTGACCCGCTGACTGGGTGTTCGGGGGCACGCGTGGAGGAGCGCGGTCTGCCTTCCTCCCGCTCGCGGGTCCAGGCAATGCGGTAGACGCTGCTAGGGCGCGGTCATCTCGCTGTCGATCGTCGTCTGGATCGACAGCTTCTTGCCCTGCAACGACACCGTCATGTCGGTGGTCACGCCGAACGTGCCGGTGGGCGCGAACCGGCGGAGGTCGTTGGTGACGGTGCCCGCGACCGTGCCCTCGAGCTTGACCAGCTCGAGCGCCATGCCCATGCGGTCGATGGTCTGGTGGGGCGCCACCACCCGGCCGCTGACCTTGAAGGTCGCAACCTGGTCCGCGAGCTCGACCAGCTCGAACTCGCTGACGGTGGCGACGTCGATCCCGCTGGTCTTGCCGCTGCGCTTGAACTTCCAGGTCGCGCCCTTGCCGACCGGCTCCGCGGGCAGGGGCGCCGCGAACTCCTCGATGCTGTCCTTGAGCTGGGTGCCGAGCTCGGCCATCGGCCCGGTCAGGCCCTCGACCACGACCGCGTCGACCTGGCCCGACGGCGACAGCCGGAACCGGTAGACCAGGTTCTTCATCATGTCGCTCGCCATGTTCATGGCGTCGGCCATCTGGCCCGAGCCCTCGTTGGTGACCGCGCCGATCGTCACCTCGAACCGCATCGCCCCCGACGGCTCGACGTCGACGCACTCCTCGTCCATCGCCATGCGCACGACCGGGGGCTGCGGCACCGGCATGCCGCCGGCGGCGAGCGTGATGCGCATGGTCATGGCCAGCTTGCTGTGGCTGCCCTTGGCGACCTGGTAGCGCAGGGCCGCGCGCGGCTCGGCCCCGGCGGCGAGCAGCCGGACCTCGCCGGCCGGCAGATCGTCGACGATCGGCTGCGGCGCGGCCTTGTGACAGGCGATCGCCGCGGCCAGCGCACCCACCAGCAGCAGCCTGTGCGTCATCGTCACGATCCTACCTGCGCGGGCGGCGCCGCGGCGGGGAGCACGGTCTCGGCGACCAGCGCGGTGCCGCTCGGCCGGAACAGATCACCGACCTTGCGCACGCTCGCCGAGCGCGCGATGTCGCCGGGCTTGGTGAAGCGGTCGGGGGTATCGATCTTGAGGTCGATGCCGCCGGCGCGCCAGACCCGGCTGACGAACTCGGAGCAGACGAAGGCCTCGGGCGCGATCACCGGATCGGGATCACGCATGCGCGACCGCAGCAGGATCCGCTTGAGCAGGGCCAGGGCCTTCGCCTTCGAGTAGGCACGGCCGAGCAGGAGCTGCCCCGCCCGGACCACGTCGTCGCGCCCGAGCGCGGCGTCGGTGGTCCACAGCTCGCACAGACCGTCGTAGTGGTGGACGACGTGCGACAGCCGGGTGGCAACGATGCCCTTGCCGACCGCCTCGAGGACCAGCAGGCGATCGCCCCACCAGGCCGCGACACCGGCGTGGGAGTACGGCGAGTTGGTGACCCAGCGGATCGCGCGGCTGAGCCAGCTCCGGCCGCGGAACAGCACGATGTCGCCGTTGCGGATCGAGTCCCGGCAGTCGCCGTAGTCGAGGGGCGTGACCGCGCGCTGGCGCCGGCGCAGGAATTCCACCCCTGATGGTAGGCGCGGCGCGGCGGCCGCGACAAGGGGTCGCGCTACTGGCGCGGATCCTCGCGCGGCGGCGGACCACCACCACCGCCGCCGCCGTAGCGATCCCAGACGTTGACGTTGCCCGTGCCGGGACCGCCGGGCGGGGTCGCCCCGGACCCGGGGCCGGGCCGGGTGCCGGGCGGACGCAGCTCGCTGCCGGCCTTGACCTGCAGGACGGGCACCTCGAACAGCTGCGCGCCGCCGTCGGCGCCCGCGATCTCGAGGGTGAGCGTGCCGCCGCTCTGGGTCAGGCGGGTGTGCTCGGCGACCAGCAGCTCGGCCAGCGACCGGGCGTCGGCGACGTCGCGGCCGCCGACCTCGCGCACCACGTGGCCGGCGACCAGGCCACGCCCGCGGAGCGGACCGTCGGCGACGTCGAGCACCACCGCGCCGCCGACCAGCGTCGGATGGCGCCACACCAGCAGCGGGAACGCCGGCACCGCCTCGAGCCCGAGCGCGTCGGCCGGGGTCTGGTACCACGCCGCGAGCTTGTCGATCGCCGCCAGCTCGACGGTGTAGCCGGCAAAGCCCGTGACCTGCAGCCCGACCTGCGACTGGTAGCGTTCCCAGTAGACCGCGGTCGGCACCGCCGGCAGGGTCGGCGCACCGGCCCGCAACGCCCGCGCGACCGCGTGCCGGAGCTCGCGCGCCTCGCGCCGCGCCGCCAGGCTGGCCGGCTCGCGATCGGCGGCCTCGAGCTTGGCCTGACGGACCGCGGCCCACAGCGGCGCGACCTCGGCCCGCCAGCGGGCGTCGGTGATGCGGCCGGCGATGGCGTCGGCCAGGGCGTCGAGCGCGGCGTCGCCGGCGACCTCGAGGGCCTCGGCGTCGCTCGGCTCGGGGCTCGACACCCCGAGGCACGCCACGGCGGCGGCGGTGACCGTGCACGCGCCGGCCAGCGCGCGGTCGCTGGTGATCCAGGCCGGCCGGGTCGGGGCGCTGGCCTCGACCAGCTTGCCGCGCCCGGGCGGCGGCAGGTTCGCGGTCGGGGACCGCAGCGTGCGATAGACGAAGAACACGGCGCCGGCGAGCACCACCGCGGCCAGGGCCGCGACGAAGGCGACGCCGAAGCTGCTGCGCGTCACCGCCACCGGCGGCGGGGTGAGGGCGGCGTCGGACGTCCGCCGCGGCGCCGGCCGACGCTCGACCAGGGCGGCGATCGCGGCCCGCACCGGCGGTGCCACCCCCGGCCGCGGCCGGGTCGCGACGTGGACCAGCCCCGGCTCGGGCGCGGCGCACAGCAGCGGGCCGCCGCAGGTGGCACAGCGGCGGTTGGGCGCGGTGGCCAGGGCCAGGGCGGGGTGGTGCTCGTCGACGTCGAGCAGCTGGCCGGTGGTGGTGCGGCACGCGGTGCAGCCGTAGGGCAAGGTCAACGACAGCACCGCGCCCTTGGCGCCGAGATCGTCGGGCCGGGTCAGCTTGTCGAGGAACCCGGGGCCGACCGCGACCAGGTACAGCGCGTCGATCACCGGCGTGACCTGCTGGACCAGGCCGCGCCAGCCGGCGGCGCCGGCGGGATCGATCGCGCCGACCTGGGCGACGTCGATGACGACCACACCCTCGAGGCCCTCGGCCAGCTTGTCCTTCGGGAAGTGGCCGTCGAGGTCGCCGTGCAGGCGCAGGAGCGTGATCCGGCCGTCGACCAGCTTGTCGATCTTGAGCTTGCGGCCGCCGTCGCCGACGCCGTAGGCAAGCCGGGTCGACACGAACGCGGCGACGTCGTTGGGCAGCTCGAACCGCTCCTGGCCGGCCAGGTACGACAGGAAGGTCACCGGATCTTCGTTGAAGTACTGCTGCTCGCCGCACGCGCCGCACGCCCTTTGCGGCGGCTTGCCGGCCCGCAGCGCCTCGTGGTCGCGATCGACCTGCCACAGCACGCGGTCGTCGCGGTCGCAGTAGTCGCAGTGGTACGGCAGGTAGAAGCTGTAGACCCGGCCGGGGCTGGCGAAGTTGCCGACCATGTTGAGCTGGTCGACGACCTTGGGCGCGCACTCGACCAGGTAGATCGCCATGCCGCGGGCCGCGATCGCGCCGATGAAGTCGACCCACTCGCGGATGCCGAACGAGCTGATCTTGCGGATCTCGCCGAGGTCGAGGATCAAGGTCGCGGCGTCGACGGTGGCGGCCAGCCGCCGGCCGTCGAAGCTCTCGTCGATGGTGCCGGCCAGCTTGAGGCAGGTCAGGCGCCCGTCGGTGAAGCGCTCGACCGCGAAGCGCGCGGCGCTGGCGGCGTCCATCAGGCCCCCCACAGGTGGAGCGAGCGGGCGTGGGTCTTGAGCTCGCGCAGGTTGAGGTCGAGATCGAGCGTGGCGGTGACCTGGGTGTGGCGGCCCGCGGCGAGGTCGAAGAACAGGGCCAGGGACGAATGATGACAGACCGTGAGCCCGAGGCCAGCGCCGCCGCCGGTGCGATCGAGCTCGCCGCCGGCCAGGCCGCGACCGAGGCCGTCGACGATCTGGGCCCGGCGCAGCCCGCCGAAGCGATCGCTGACCTGGATCGCCAGGCGCGAGCCGTCGCTGCCGACCCGCAAGGTCGCGGCGTCGGCGGCGGGCAGCGCGATCGCGGCCTTGCGATCGTGGGCGTGGCGCGGCCGGCCGTGGTCGTCGACCGGCGCGTCGTAGAGCGCATTCATCAGGAGCTCGTGGGTCAGCTCGCCGGCGATCTCGGCCAGCCGGCGGGGCACTTGCAACTCGCCGACCACGAGCTGGACCCGGGCTACCGCGTCGTCGCGCTCGGCCGGCGTGGTGACCGCGAGTTCGAAGCCGGTGTGGCCCCAGTCGAGGTAGGCGGCGAGGGGTGGCGGAGCCGGCGCCGGGGTCGCCGGAGCCGCGGGCGGGTGCGCGCCTTGGAGCTGCAGCCGGCGCAAGACCAGGCCCAGCTCCCACGGCCGCGGCGGGCTGTCGAAGTCGCGGCGGCCGATGACGTGTCCGATCTCCGGACACTCCGCCAGGTGGCGCAGCGCGCGCTTGAGCGGCTCGGCGGTCCACAACACGGCGCGCAGGCCGGGTCGGGCCGACACCACCGCGGTCACCACGTCACCATCGAAGACATCGGCGCACACCAGCGTCGCGTCGCGCGCGGCGGCGGCCAGCTGGGTCGGGTCCTCGATGACCACCGCGCTGCCGCCGACGGCAGCGACGTGACGGGCGACCCGCCGGCCGACCAAGCGGTTACGTTCGAGGACGACGGCGTGCATCTCAAGCGAGCCCGACCCAGGCGCCGGGCTCCGCTCGAAGGTACCACCGCCCCGCGGCGAATGCGCACCGCCGCGCCGAGGTCCAGCCAGGCCGTCCGCCGCCACGTCACCGAAGCGACTCCGGCGTCAACGGATCATCGACGAGCGCGTGACGTCGCCGCGGTCCGCAGCGCGCGCAGGACCGCGATGTCTCCCTGGTCCTTGGGTCGGTTGGCTGCCCGCTTGGTCCGGAGGAGATCGCGCAGGGATAGATACGAGACCGGCTCACCGAGCAGGTCGCCGCGCTCTCGGCGCTCCCAGAGCGGCTCGAACGCCGCCAGGCCGTCGATCTTCGTGGTGATGTCGACGTGCGTGAGCGCCCCGCCGACTCGCACCATCCCGCCGCGTCGGCGCAACGCGGTCGGCCGCGGGGCGGTGCCGACGAAATCGACGAGCGCACGCTCCACGCGACGGAGGTTCGCTTCGCTGCGTTCGACGAGCACGTCAACGTCGTCGGTCGCCCGCGCGTGCCCATGAAACGCGACGGCGTAGTCGCCGATCACCAGGTATCGAACCCGATGATCATTCAGGGTACGAATAAACTCGGCGTATTCGCGGAGGAGGCTCATGACGGCCACGGGTCGAGAGACAGGCGGCGAGGAGCACCGGCACCAAGCGTACCCGCTCGGCGGGGCTCATGGCGGCCTGGAGCTCAGCGTCGTCGGTGCCGGCCTCCTCGTAGGTCAGCACCCGTAGCGTCCGACCGCCACGAGATCGCCGAGACCGCTTCACCATCTTCCTTCCGACGATACCACACGGGCGGAACACCCAGCCGGATGCTGGAGATCGTCACGCTCGAGTTGGTGCTGCCGCCGGCACTGGGCGACGCCGACCAGCTCCACCAGGACATCCGCGAGCGGGTCGCCGCCGTCGAGGTCGAGGTCGAAACACGCCAGCGGCACCAGCGCCTCAGTTCCCGGGTTACGCACCTGGTGTGCCTGTGACCATGGACGCGATAATGGGCAACCCTCGCCCCTCGCCTAGTTCGTCGGCTCGAAGTTGCTGCTCTTTTGACCGCGGACAAGCCGAAGTGGACAACGTTCA
>JAYVSF010000755.1:0-1619 GCA_043775605.1 Myxococcales bacterium | reverse complement strand
CCGCCGAGCGACTTCATCAGCTTGTCTTTGTCGCGGCGGATCTCGATCTGCTCGCGCTTGGTCAGCGCGAGGATGGTGCCGTCCTCCTCCATCTTCTCGAGCGACTTGAGGCGCTCGAGCGAGCCCTTGACCGTCTTGAAGTTGGTGAGGGTGCCGCCCAGCCAGCGCTGGGTGACGTAGAGCTGACCCGAGCGGGTCGCCTCCTCGGCGATCACGTCCTGGGCCTGCTTCTTGGTGCCGACGAACAGCACCAGCTCGCCACGCGAGGTCGAGTCGACCACCGCCTGGAAGGCCGCGCGGAACATCTTGACCGTGTGGGTCAGGTCGATGATGTGGATGCCGTTGCGGGCGCCGAAGATGTACTGCTTCATCTTCGGGTTCCACCGGCCCGTGTTGTGGCCGAAGTGGACGCCAGCCTCGAGCAGCTGGCGCATCGCGATCGGGTTCGTTGCCGTAGCTTCTGCCATCGTTTCCATGTTGGTCTCCGTTGGGCCTCCGACTCCGTCACAAGCCGGCGAGAACCCTTTGCCGATACGAGATCGATGCGCAGGGCCACGGTCGCCGGCCTCGGGAGCCGTGGGAAGTTGGACCGGCGATCTACCACGGGCCGCGCTCCAGGGGCAAGCGGGGGGCGCGCGGGCGCGGAGGTGAGGAATTCTAGCGGCTTGCGCAGGCCGCGATCGGCCTGGGGCCTGGCTGCCGGCGGGCCCGGGCCGTGGCAGGGTGCGGCCATGTCCGAGCACACCGCCAAGCTGTCGTGGTCCCGGGGCGGGGCCGAGTTCCAGATGAAGACGTACCTCCGCGATCACCAGGTCGCGTTCGACGGCGGCGCGACGCTGCCGATGTCGGCGGCCGGCGGCCCGGCCGTGCCGCCCGGCACTGTCGGCGAGCACACCGTCGACCCCGAGGAACTGACCGTCGCCGCGGTGGCGTCCTGCCACATGCTGTTCTTCCTCGCGCTCGCCGCCAAGCGCGGACTGACCATCGAGGCCTACGCCGACGACCCGGTCGGCGTCCTCGACTCGAAGGACGGCGCCACCTGGCTAACCAAGATCACGCTGCGGCCGCGCGTTACCTGGGGCGGCGCCGCGCCCGACGCCGCGATCGTCGCCGAACTCCACCACGGCGCCCACAAGCGCTGCTACATCGCCAACTCGCTCAAGTCCGAGATCACCGTCGAGCCCGTCGCGAGCTGACCGCCCGCGCGGTCGAGGTCAGCGGTGCGGCGGGTTGTCGATGTGGAGCGGCAGCGGGCCGAGAGCCACCGGGATGCCGAGCATGACCCGGTGGAAGTGAGGGACCTGTATAGACGTTGGACGAATACTGTACTGGTGTTCAGTGGGCGAACCGCGGACCTGTTCCGTGCGTCGTGCATGACGAGGTCGTCGTCGCCGGCGCCGGACTGCTTGGCTGAGCGGAGCTCGCCGCCGCAGCGTGGATCGAGATCGTGGATCTGACGTCCGAGCGATCACGCGACCGAGCGGGTCTCGCGCCGTGCGAGCTCCACCAGGAGCCGCAGGGCCTCGATCACGCGCTCCTCGCTGCCGAAGTGTTCCCAGAGCTGCGGATCGAGGAAGACCGCATGGCGGAACTCTCCGCGCAGCATCGCGTAGCGGTTC
>JAYVSF010000754.1:0-1706 GCA_043775605.1 Myxococcales bacterium | reverse complement strand
GCAGTCGACCAGGCCGGCCAGCTCGAGCTCGTACGCGACCGAGAACGCCAGCAGCGGGTAGCTGGCGACCGGGCGCAGGCCCTCGAGCGTGTACAGCGGCGCGCCGGCGGCGCGGGCCGCGTCGACGTCGTCGGGCAGCATCGCGCGATCGGCGGCCAGGCCCGGCACGGCGTTGAGCTGGCGGTAGATCTGCTGGTAGCCGAGCGACGACATCGCCGTCCGGTACGGGCTGGGATAGACCAGCGCGATCCGGGTCGCGGCGTCCTTGAAGATGGTGCCGCGCTCGCCGGCCAGCCGGGTGCGCGCCGCCTGCTCGGCGTCCCAGTCACGCGCGCTCATCGGTCGCAGACCGGCGAGCGGTCGGAGCGGGCCCGCTGCCAGCGATCGCGCACCGCGATCCAGGTGTCGGTGCAGCGGAAGCTCGGCCGCGAGGTGGCGTCGAGCGCGCCCTTGACCGTGCAGCTGTAGTGCGTGACGCGCAGATCACCGTCACCGTCGCCGTCGCTGTCGATGACCTGATCAACCTGCTCACCGTCGCGCGGCGACGCGTCGGGCGGCAGGGGGCGGGCGCGCTCGTTGAGCGGGAAGTCGAGGACGAACAGGCCGTTGTGGGGCGCGTCGATCGAACCGCCGCCCTGGAGCTCGAACGAGATCTTCCAGGTGGAGGGCATGCCGCAGCTGTCGACCTGGGGCTCGACCAGCCGGATGGTGGCGGCGCCGACGTTGGCGTCGTCGTCGATCGCGAGGCCGACCTCGCCTGACGTGACCGGCAGCGCGCAGGTCGCCGTCGACTCCTCGTATACCGAGCAGACCCGCGCGGCGGTGGTCACGTCGAGCGGTGGTCGCGGCACCCGCACCAGCCGGCCGGGGCGGCGCGGCCCAGCGGCGAGGTCGTGGCCGCCCGCGATCAGCCCAGCGGCGATCGCGGCGACGGACAGGGCGACGGCCCGGGTGCGCACCCGCCCATGATACCCGGGCCCGGCGGCGAAACCACTCGACGCGCGCGCCGCAGATCGGGGCGAGCGCCGGCGCCACGCCGCGAGCCCGGCTGATTTGCTAGGGTTGCCGCGATGGTCGCCGCCGGCTTGCGTTACCGGATCGCGGTCGAGCGGCCCGAGGACCACCTGGTCGCGGTGACCGTGACCGTGCCGTGCGCCGACGCCGCCGTCGACGGTCGGGTCGAGCTGACCCTGCCGTCGTGGACCCCGGGCAGCTACCTCATCCGCGACTACGCCCGCTTCCTGCGCGAGCTGGTCGTGACCGGCGACGACGGCCGGCCGCGGACGGTGACCAAGCTCGACAAGGCGACCTGGTCGATCGCGGTCGACGGCGAGCAAGAGCTCACGGTCCGCTACCAGGTCTACGGCCACGACCTGACCGTGCGCACCAACCACGTCGACGGCAGCCACGCGTTCCTGCACCACCCGGCGCTGCTGGTCCACGTCCCGGCGCTGCGGGCGCGCCCGGTCGAGGTCGTGGTCGTGCCGCCCGCCGGCCGCGGCTGGGCCCTGGCCTCGGGCCTCGACGGCGGCGCGCTCGGGCCGGCCCAGGACCGGTACACCCTGACCGCGCCCGATGTCGACGCGCTGTACGACGCCCCGATCCACCTCGGCCACGGCGAGGCCCACGCCTTCGACGTCGACGGGGTGCCGTTCGAGCTGGCGCTGTGGGGCGCGCGGGTCCCGGGTGGCGTGTTCCACCCGGCG
>JAYVSF010000753.1:0-1593 GCA_043775605.1 Myxococcales bacterium | reverse complement strand
CTACACTGACTCTGGGCGTTCGGGGTCACGCGTGGAGGAGCGGGGTCTGCCTTCCTCGGTCGACCCGAGCAATATGCGGTACAAGTTGCTAGCGAGCCTTGGCGAGCGATGCAATGCGGTACTGGTTCCTGGCCGTGGACGAGCCCTCCAACATGATGCGCGCGGTCCGCGCCGGCGGGCCGAGGCCCTGACATGGCGACCGGGGCGTTCTGGCGACGCGCGCGCTGGCTGCTGGCCCTCCTCGGGCTGTGCACGCTCGCGACCTGCCCGGCCGCGCAGCGCTCGTGCAGCCAGCGGCGCCACGCCCGCGAGGCGCCGCTCATGCTCGGCTACCTGGTCGACGAGATCCGCGGCCACGTCGCCGCCCACGGCACCCTGCCCGACGTCGCTGCCGGCCCGACCCCGCCGATCGGCACCTGCTGCGCGGATGGCTCGACCTGCGCGCCCGATCCGTCGCTGTGGACCGCCCCGGGCTGGCGCGCGCTGCGCTTCTCGATCGACGGCCGCCACCGGTTCTCGTACCAGGTGGCGCGCGAGGACGGGCCGACGCTGGTGCTCACCGCCACCGGCGATCAGGACTGCGACGGTGTGCTCGCGGTCTACGAAGTGCGCCTGACGGTCGTCGCCAACCACGTCGTCGCGGCGTGGAAGAACGTCAACCCGCTGGAGTAGGCGCGAGCTACGGCGTAGGCGTGGGCGGCGGCGGCGACGGCGACGGGGCCCCTGCACCCGTACCCGTCACCGGTGCCGGCTTCGGCTCGATGCGCTGCTCGTCGTCGGGACAGCCATCGCTGTCGCGGTAGCCATCGTGATCCTCGGGCTGCTGCGGGCACTGATCGTCGCCGTCGAGCACACCATCGCCGTCGTTGTCCGGCTCGGGGCAGCCGTCCCAGTCCTGGTAGCCGTCGCGATCCTCGCGCTCGCGCCAGCACGCGTCCTTCGAGTCGATGACGCCGTCGCCGTCGAGATCGTGAATGGGCGCCTGGTGGAACGCGAGCTGGGCGACGACCCGCCAGGCCGGCGAGCCGATCTCGTCGGGCGTGAAGCCACCACCGGCGGCGAACGCCGCGGTCCAGCAGTGCGCGACGTGAGCGCGCACGCCGAGGCGGGCCTCGCCGGGCGACGGGCCGTTGGCACCGCGACCGCTGTCGTCGCCGTACGCCGCCTGGATCTCCGCGAGCGCCCACACCTGACCGGGCGCGCCGACGTGGACGCCGAGCGCCGACAGCCGCACCGCAACGCCGGCGTCGACCTGGAACTCGTTGGCGTGCGGCCGCGCCGGCGACAGCAGCACGACCTGCTCGGCCCGCAGCCGGACGCCGAAACCGCCGACCAGCTCGACCGCGTCGTTGCGCCAGCCCAGCCGCGCCGACCAGGTCCCGCTCCAGCTCTCCTCGCCGGCGAAGTCGCCGTCGTCGCCGGTCGGCACCACCAACGCCGCCGACATCCCGACCGCGAGGCCGGGCTCGCCGGGCACGCCGATCAGCCGCACCCGCCCGTGCAGCCGGACGTCGCCGAGGACCAGATGCTGCAGCTCCTTGTCCGACAGGCCGATGCCCTGCAGCCGCGCGCCCCATTGCTCCGCGAACGGCA
>JAYVSF010000752.1:0-8833 GCA_043775605.1 Myxococcales bacterium | reverse complement strand
CAGTAGACCATCACCACCAGCGGCGCGCGCAGCTTGCCCTTCAGGCGCGCGGCCAATTCGAGCAGCGTCGGCAGCGTGGTCCCGGCTTGCAGCGCACGGGTGGCGGCCTGCTGCAGCGCCGGTCCGTCGGCGATCGGGTCGGAGAACGGCACGCCCAGCTCGATGACGTCGGCGCCGGCCGCGGCCACCGCGTCGATGACCTCGGCGGCCTGGGTCGGATCGGGATCGCCGGCGGTGATGTAGACGACCAGCGCGGCCCGGCCCTCGGCCCGACACGCCGCGAGCCGCGCGCGCAATCGCGGCGCGGTCACAGACTCACCCCCAGCGCCTTGGCGACGGTGATCATGTCCTTGTCGCCGCGGCCCGACAGGCCGACGACGATCGTGCCGCCGCCGAGCTCGGCCGCGATCGCCGGCAGCGCGGCCAAGGCGTGCGCGGTCTCGAGCGCGCACAGGATGCCCTCGGTGTGGGCGAGCTGCTCGAGCGCGGCGAGGGCCTCGCGATCGTCCCGCGCCCAGTAGGTGACCCGCCCGCTGTCGTGCCAGTACGAGTGCTCGGGCCCGACCCCGGGGTAGTCGAGCCCGGCCGAGATCGAGTGGGCCTCGGCGATCTGGCCGACCCGGGCGTCGTCGTCGTGAGTGAGCACGTACGACATCGAGCCGTGCAGGACCCCGACCCGGCCATGGCCGAGGGTCGCGGCGTGGCGGCCGGTGGCGACGCCCTCGCCCGCCGCCTCGACGCCGTACAGCTTGACCGCGGCCTCGTCGACGAAGCCGGCGAACAGGCCGGCGGCGTTGGAGCCACCGCCGACGCAGGCGACCGCGGCGTCGGGCAGCCGGCCGATCGCGGCGTCGAGCTGGGCCCGGGCCTCGCGGCCGATCACTGCTTGCAGCTCGCGCACCATCCACGGGTACGGGTGCGGGCCGGCCACCGAGCCGATGACGTAGAACGTGTCGTCGACGTTGGTGACCCAGTCGCGCAGCGCCTGGTTCATCGCGTCCTTCAGGGTCTTGCTGCCGCTCTCGACCGGGATGACCCGCGCGCCGAGCAGCTTCATGCGGAAGACGTTGAGCGCCTGGCGCTTGACGTCCTCGGCGCCCATGTAGACGTCGCACGGCATGCCGAACAGCGCGGCGACGGTCGCGGTGGCGACGCCGTGCTGGCCGGCCCCGGTCTCGGCGATCAGCCGACGCTTGCCCATGCGGCGCGCGAGCACCGCCTGGCCGATGCAGTTGTTGATCTTGTGCGCGCCGGTGTGGTTGAGGTCCTCGCGCTTGAGGTAGACGGTCGCGCCCACCGCCTGGCCGAGCCGATCGGCGAGGTAGAGCCGCGACGGCCGGCCGACGTAGTCGCGCAAGAGGCCCTCGACCTCGGCGATGAACGCGGGATCGATCCGGGCGGCGCGCCAGGCCGCCTCGAGCTCGGCCAGGGCCGGCATCAGGGTCTCGGCGACGTACTGGCCACCGAAGCGGCCGAAGCGGCCGCGCGGGCCGGGATCGTGAGGCGTGGCGACGGTCATGGCGGGTTCATCCTCGTGCGTGTCGGTCGGCAGCGGCGCCGGCGCGGTCGGCCCACGCGGTGCGGGCGGCGGCGATGAAGCGGGTGACGCGGTGCGGATCCTTGATGCCGGGCGCGGACTCGACCCCCGACGCGACGTCGACGGCCCATGGCCCGGCGGCGGCGATCGCGGCGGCGACGTTGTCGGGGTGGAGACCACCGGCGAGCACGACTCGGTGGCCAGCACCGACCGCGGCCGCGGCCAGGGTCCAGTCGAAGGTGCGGCCCGAGCCGCCGTGGCCCGCGGTCGGCGTGTCGAGCAGGTACGCCGCGAGCCCGGGCGCCGCGTGGGCCGCGAGCGCGTCGGCCCCGGTCATCGCGACCGCGCGCCAGACCACGAGGTCGCGCGCGACCAGCGCCGCGATCAGGGCCGGCGTCTCGCCACCGTGGAGCTGGATCACGTCGAGGCCGAGGGCACGGGCGTGGTCGACGATCGCGCCCTCGTCGGCGTCGACGAAGACCCCGACCACGACGACCGGTGACCCGGTCGCGCGCACGGCGTCGATCAGGATCCGCGCGCGGGCCGGCTCGACGTACCGCTTCGAGCCCGGCCACAGGTTGAGGCCGAGGAGGTCGGCGCCGGCCGCGACCGCGTGGAGCGCGTCATCGATCCGCGTGACGCCGCAGATCTTCACCCGCACGCCCTCGCTCATGACCCGGCACCGCCGACATCGCCGAGGTCGCCGGCCGGCGCCATCAGCGCGCGCAGGGCCTGGCCCGGCGACGGCGCGCGCATCAGGGTCTCGCCGACCAGGATCGCGTCGGCGCCGGCTGCGGCCACCCGGGCGACGTCGGCCGGGGTCCTGAGGCCGCTCTCGGCGACCAGCACGGTCCCCGCCGGCATCGCTGGCGCGAGCGCGGCGGTCAGGCCGAGGTCGATCGCGAAGCTGCGCAGGTCGCGATGGTTGACGCCGATCAGCCGGGCGCCGAGCGCCAGCGCCCGCTCGCACTCGCCGCGATCGTGGACCTCGACCAGCGCGTCCATGCCCATTGCGGTCGCGGCGGCGTGGAGGTCGGCCAAGAGCGCGTCGTCGAGCGCGGCGACGATCAGCAGGATCGCATCGGCGCCGGCGGCCCGGGCCTCGACCACCTGGTAGCGGTCGATCATGAAGTCCTTACGTAAGAGCGGCAGCTCGATCGCGGTCCGGACTCGGGCCAGGAACCCGAGGTCGCCGTCGAAGTAGCGGCGATCGGTGAGGATCGACAGCGCGGCGGCGCCGCCGGCCTGGTAGTCCTTGGCGATCGCGACCGGGTCGGCGTCGGGGCGGATCGGCCCGGCCGACGGCGACGCCCGCTTGATCTCGGCCAGGACCCGGACCGGCTCGCCCGGCCGACGGCGCAGCGCGCGGGCCAGGCTGCGCGCCGGTGGCACCTGCCAGGCCGCGGCCTCGACCTCGGTCAGCGCGCGCGCGGCGCGGGCCGCCGCGACCTCCTCGACCTTGGCCGCGAGGATCTCGCCGAGCACACCGCCGGGTGCGAGCAGGCCGGGCGCCGCGCCCGTGGTCGCGCCGGTCACGCCGGTCATGGCGCGCGACCCTGGCTGACCGCGATCCACCGCTCGAGGGTGCGCTCGGCCCGGCCAAGGTCGAGCGCCGCCGCCGCCGCAGCAGCGCCCTCGGCCGGCGTGGTCACCGCCCCGATCGCCAGGAGCGCGAGCCCCGCGGTCATCAGCGCGGCGTTGCGCACCGCCCGGCTCGGCGCCGCCGGATCGCGCGCGTCGGCGCCCGACAGCACCCGCAGCAGCGCGCCGGCGTTCCAGATCGGCTCGCCGCCGGCCAGCTCGCGCGGATCGCTGATCGGCAGCCCGAAGTCGGCCGGCACCATCGCGTACTCCTTGACCGCGCTGCCGGTCCACTCGGCGACCCAGGTCGCGCCGCGGACCGCGACCTCGTCGATGCCGCCGTCGCCGTGGACCACGAACACCCGGCGGGCGCCGAGCTGGCCGAGCGCTCGCGCCACCGGCGCGCACCAGCGCTGATCGAACACGCCGACCACCTGGTGGCCGACCTTGCCGGGGTTGGTCAGCGGCCCGAGCAGGTTGAAGATGGTGCGGGTGCCCAGCTCGCGCCGAGGCCCGCCGACGTGGCGGGTGGCGGCGTGGAACGTCGGCGCGAACGCGAAGCCGATGCTGGCCTGGTGCAGGCAGGCCTCGACCACCGCCGGCGTGGCGTCGACCGCGACCCCGAGCTGCTCGAGGACGTCGGCCGAGCCCGAGCGCGACGACAGCGCGCGGTTGCCGTGCTTGACCACCAACGCGCCGGCGCCGGCCGCGATGATCGCGGCCAGGGTCGAGACGTTTACCATGCCCGAGCTGTCGCCGCCGGTGCCGCAGGTGTCGACCGCGCGCTCGGGCACCGGCACCCCGAGCGGCGTGGCCCGCGCGCGCATCGCGGTCGCGGCGCCGGCCAGCTCCTCGGCGGTCTCGCCCTTCATCCGCAGGGCCATCAAGAACCCGCCGATCTGGGCCGGCGTGGCCGCGCCGTCCATGATCACGCCGATCGCCTCCGCGATCGCCTCGGCCGAAAGGTCGTGGCCGCTGGCGATCCGGGCGATGGCCGCACGCAGCGGCTCGGCGGTGATCGCGGTGGCGCTCACGCGGCCCGCTCGTGGGCCGACGCCACCAGGAAGTTGGCCAGCATCGCCTTGCCGGCCGCGGTCATGATCGACTCGGGGTGGAACTGCACGCCCTCGACCGGCGTCCGGGTTTGGGACAGCGCCCGCACCCGCACGCCCATGATCTCGTCGTCCCAGGTCTTGGCGGTGACCTCGAGCTCGTCGGGCATCGACTCGGGCGCGATCACCAGCGAGTGGTAGCGGGTGGCGATGAACGGGTTCTCGATCCCAGCGTACAGCCCGCGCTCGTCGTGGAAGACCTTGCTGACCTTGCCGTGCATGACCTGGCGCGCGCGCACGATCCGGCCGCCGTAGACCTGGCCGATGCACTGGTGGCCGAGGCAGACCCCGAGCAGCGGCACCACGCCGGCGAACCGGCGGATGACGTCCATCGAGATGCCGGCCTCGTTGGGCGTGCACGGCCCGGGCGAGATCACGATGCGGGTCGGGGCCATCGCCGCGATGCCGTCGAGCGACAGCGCGTCGTTGCGCACGACCCGGACGTCCTCGCCGAGCTCGCCGAGGTACTGGGCCAGGTTCCAGGTGAACGAGTCGTAGTTGTCGATGAGCAGCAGCACGGCGATCAGGATCCTTCCACGTAGCCGGCCATGGTCACCGCGCGCAGCACGGCGCGGGCCTTGTTCTGACACTCCTGCCACTCCGCGGTGGGGTCGGAGTCGGCGACGATGCCGGCGCCGGCCTGGACGTGGATGGTGTCGCCGCGGGTGACCAGGGTCCGGATCGCGATCGCGAGATCGAGGTTGCCGGTGTACGACACGTAGCCGACCGCGCCGCCGTACAGGCCGCGCTGGGTCGGCTCGAGCTCGTCGATGATCTCCATCGCCCGGATTTTCGGCGCGCCCGACAGGGTGCCGGCCGGGAACGCCGCGCGCAGCACGTCGGGCCAGGCCTTACCCGCGGCCAGATCGCCGACCACGTGGCTGACCAGGTGCATGACGTGCGAGTAGCGCTCGACCACCATCTGCTCGGTGACCGCGACCGAGCCGGTGCGCGCGACCCGGCCGACGTCGTTGCGGCCGAGATCGATGAGCATGAGGTGCTCGGCCCGCTCCTTGGGATCGGCGAGCAGCTCGGCCTCGAGCTTGAGGTCCTCGGCCCGGGTCGCGCCGCGCGGCCGGGTGCCGGCGATCGGCCGCAGCTCGACCGCGCCCCCGTCGAGCCGGACCAGGGTCTCGGGCGAGGCGCCGGTGACCGTGGCCTCGGGGACCGCCAGGTGGAACATGTACGGCGACGGGTTGATGACCCGCAGCGAGCGGTAGACATCGAACGGATCGACGTCGCCGCGGGCGACATCGAGGCGCTGCGACAGCACGACCTGGAAGGCGTCGCCGGCCAGCACGTACTCGCGGATGCGGCCGACCGCGGCCTCGTAGTCGGCTTGGGCGAAGCGCGCGGTGCCCGCGACCAGCGGCACGTCGGCGGGCAGCGGGCACAAGGGCGTCAGCGGCTGGCGCGGACCGCGCAGGCGCTCGACGATGGCGTCGATGCGGGCGCAGGCGCGCGCGTAGGCCGGGGCCGCGCGCTCGGGCCGCGCGACGTAGGGCGTGGCCACGACCTTGAGGGTCTGGCGCAGGTTGTCGAAGATGACGACCGTGTCGGTGATCGCCATGCACAGGGTCGGCAGCCCGAGGTCGGGCTTGGCCCGCGCCGGCAGCTCCTCGAACGCGCGGACCGCGTCGTAGGCGATCCAGCCGACCGCGCCGCCCCAGAACCGCGGCAGGCCGGGCATGTCGACCGGACGAAACTCGGCCATGACCTCGCTGAGCGCGAGCACCGGGTCGGCCGCCGGCCACGACGCGGTCTTCGCCGGGCCGCCGCCGTCGACGTCGAACCAGGTGACCTTGGCCTGCCCGCCCTCGCACACCAGCACCGCGCGCGGCGCGACCCCGACGAACGAGTATGCGGCCCAGGTCGCGCCGCCGACCACCGACTCGAGCAGGAAGCTGTGCTCGCCACCGCCGAGGGCCGCGAACGCCGAGACCGGGGTGTCGCTGTCGGCGCACAGCTCGCGGTACACCGGGATCAGGTTGCCGCGCTCGGCCGCGCGTACGAACTCATCCAGCGCCGGGGTGTGCATGCCGGGCGAAGGTGTACCGCAATCGACCGCGGGCTGCGACCGAGCCCCGGCCGCGACCTCGGGTGGTGATCCGCTGCTGCCGTCGGCCACGTCGGATGGACGCGGGCCGCGCCGGATCTTCCCGCGCCGCGCGCGGTCGAGCGGCGGTCGCTTGCGAGCCGCGCATGTTCGTGTCATCGTGACACGATGCAGAAAGAGACCGAGGCGGCACGGACGCGAGCGCTGCTATCGCTCGAGGGGCTGTCGGTCGGCGACGCGTTCGGCGAGACCAACCTGGCCCGCACGCCGAAGAACATGTTGCGCATCCACCAGCGCCTGCTGTCCAGCCGTCGCCCGTGGCTGTGGACCGACGACACCGCGATGGCGCTGTCGATCGTGGATACGCTGGTCGCCCACGGCGAGGTCGACGAGGACGCGCTGGCCGCTCGCTTCGCCGCCCGTTACCTCGCCGAGCCTTTGCGCGGCTACGGCAGCGGCGCTCACGCGATCCTGACCGCGGTCGGCGGCGGCGCGCCGTGGCGGCAGGTGGCCGGCGCGGCGTTCGGCGGTCAGGGCTCGGCCGGCAACGGCGGCGGCATGCGGGCCGCGCCGATCGGCGCCTGGTTCGCAGGCGAGCTCGACCGCGCGGCGGCCGAGGCCTTGCGCTCGGCGGCCCCGACCCACACCCACGTCGACGGCGGCGCCGGCGCGGTCGCGATCGCCGTCGCAGCATCGGCCGTCTTCGGCGGCGAGCGCGCCCCGGCCACCATCCTCGCCGCGGTCATCGATCGCACGCCGGCCGGCCGGGTCCGCGACGTCCTGCGCCTGATCGATCGCGTCGGCGACGATCGCGACCGCGCCGCGGAGTTCCTCGGCAGCGGCTACCAGGTCCTCGCCGCCGACACCGTCCCGTTCGCGATCTGGTGCGCGCTCCACTTCCTGCGCGACTACGAGCACGCCCTGTGGGCTTGCTCCGACGTCGGCGGCGACGTCGACACCACCTGCGCGATGGTCGGCGGCATCGTCGTCGGCGCCACCGGCCTGGCCGGCATCCCCGTCCTCTGGCGCGCCGCCCGCGAGCCCCTGCCCGCCCTCGGCGGCTGACCGCACGCGCGGCCAGCACCGAAAACTTGACATCGACCCCGACCGATGGCGCCCTGGACCGTGCGATGAGCGTGAACCTGGCGCAGGAGACCACGGAACGTGCGGAGCGGCTGACCTGGACCGAGATCTGCCAGCGCTTCCCGGACGAGTGGGTCGTGGTCGCCGATGCCGATTGGGTGAACGACCGGGACTTCGAGTTCGCGACCGCCGTCGTGCTCGGCCACCGTCGACACCGCAAAGACGCATCCGGCGACGTAAAGCTGGCGCGACCGCTCCACACCGAGGTCGGGTGCTTCTGGACCGGGGAGATTCGTGGGCCGGTGCCACGATTCCTCATGCCGTGAAGGTCACATCCTTCAATCCAGACCGAGACCTCATCATCGTCGGCGGCCGGGTCTGGGGACGACACGGTGAGCCCGCTCCGCTGCGTCTCGTGCTCGACACTGGCGCGGCCGAGACGATCATCGTGCCCCACGTGCTCGACGAGCTCGGGTACAACGCTAGTCAAGGCGAAGCGATCACGGTGATCCGATCGGCGATCAGCGAAGAGTCCGGCTACCTACTGCGCGTGGCCAGCTTCGCGTGCCTCGGCTTCAAGGTCGCCGACTTTCGCATCCACGCCCACGACCTGCCCGAAGGGTTCGGCATCGACGGCCTCATCGGCCTCAACTTCTTGCGACTGTTCAACTACGAGATCCGGTCCGTCGAGGGTCGGATCCACGTCGACCGCGCGACCGCATGAGCGGCCGCGCATGCGGCGCACAGTGCACCCGGGGCCCGAGTTCCTGTGTAGAGTGCGCGCGATGTCCGTCCAGGCCGATGCCGTCCACGCCACCGATCCGGAGCTCGCCGCCCTGCTCGCCGCCGAGGAGGACCTGCAGCGCGACACCATCCGGCTGATCGCGTCGGAGAACTACGTGTCGGACGCGGTCCTGGCCGCGAGCGGGACCGTGCTCTCCAACCGCTACTCCGAGGGTTACCCGGGCAAGCGCTACTACGAGGGCCAGGCGGTCGTCGACCGAGTCGAGCAGCTCGCGATCGATCGGGCCAAGGCGCTGTTCGGCGCCGAGCACGCCAACGTCCAGCCGTACTCCGGTTCGCCGGCCAACCTCGCCGCGTACTTCGCGTTCCTCAAGCCCGGCGACACCGTGATGGGCCTCGGCCTGCCGGCGGGCGGCCACCTGACGCATGGCTGGAGCGTGTCGATCACCGGCGCCTGGTTCCGCGCGGTCCAGTACGGGGTCCGGCCCGACACTCACCGCATCGATCTCGATCAGGTGCGCGAGCTGGCCTTGAAGGAGCGACCCAAGCTGCTGTTCGCGGGCGGCACCGCGATCCCGCGCACGATCGACTTCGAGGGCTTCGGCGCGATCGCGCGCGAGGTCGGGGCGGTCTTCGTCGCCGACATCGCCCACATCTCGGGCCTGGTCGCGGCCGGGGTCCATCCCTCGCCGGTGCCGCACGCCGACGTGGTGTCGTCGA
>JAYVSF010000751.1:0-4231 GCA_043775605.1 Myxococcales bacterium | reverse complement strand
ATGAGGATAGCCGAGGCCGCGGCCGCGATCCAAGCGTATGCTCGTGGCGTGTCGGACCATCGCCCGCCGCCGGCCGCCGGCATGAAGGCGCTGATCAAGGTCGGGTACGGGTGCAACGACCACTGCACGTTCTGCCACACCCTCGACGTCCGCCACGTCGACGCGCCGGCCGACGAGATCGATCGCAAGATCGATCGCGCGCGCGCCCTCGGCCACACCATGGTGGTGCTGTCGGGCGGCGAGCCGACCATCCGGCCCGAGTTGATGCGCTGGGCCCGGCGGGTCCGGGCTCGCGGCATGGACTTCGGGTTGGTCACCAACGGCCGGGTGCTGTCGTACCCGGCGGTGGTCGACGAGCTGGTGAGCCTGCGGCTGCGCTACGTCCACCTGTCGCTACACGGCGGCAACCGCACCGTCCACAACCGCCTGGTCCGGGCCGACGCCTTCGCCGAGACCTACGGCGCGCTGGCGCAGCTCACCGGCCGTGGCCTCGATCTCAAGGTCAACTGCGTGGTCACCCTGTCGAACCTGGCCCACCTGCGCGGGGTGGTCGACGCGGTCCTGCCCTACCCCGACGTCACCCTCAAGTTCTCGATGGTCGAGCCCAAGGGCGGCGGCGAGGCGCTGTTCACCGCGCTGTCGCCGCGGATCGCCGACGCCGCGGCCGCGGTGGTCGACGCGCTCGAGCACGGGCTGTCCCGGGCCGGCGACGGTGGGCCGCGGTTTGCCCACGGCGGCTTCCCGCTGTGCCTGATGACCGGCCACGAGCAGCGGTTCGCCGATCTCAAGACCGATCGGTTCTGGACCATGATCGAGGTCGGCGAGCCCGACTTCTTCCCGGTCGACGACGACAACAAGCTGCAGCCCGAGCCGTGCGCCGGGTGCGCGCTGCGGGGACCGTGCCCGGGCCTGTACCGCGGCTACCACGCCGCGTTCGGCGACGGCGAGCTGCGGCCGCGCCCCGCCGGCGTCCGTGGCAACTCGTTCGACTACACGCTCGAGGCGGTGGTCCGGGCCTCGGCCGACGACCCGACCTGCCCGGTCCTGCGCCTGGGCGTGACACCGTGGGATCGGGCCCGCCACCTGTTCGTGGCCCACGGCGACCGGCTGGCCCGGTTCCGCGCCGACACCCGCGACTTCAGCGACGGCGAGCTGGCGGCGATCAAGCACCGCGCCGGGCAGGTCTACCTCGACGTCTCGCGCAAGGACGCGCCCGACGACTTCGCCCGCGATCTGATCAAGCTCGAGCGCAGCCCCCGGTGCGCGCCATGCCCCGAGCGCGCCCGCTGCACCGGCCTGTACCAGCCCGCTGCGGCCGAGGTGTTCGCCACCGACGACGCGCGGGTGGTCGGCTGGCTGGCCGCGCTGACCGGCGACGTGATCGACGTCGGCTGCGGGGACGGCGATCGCTACGACGAGGTGCTGGCCGCGGGGGTCCTTGCCGGCGTCGTGCGCTACCTCGGGGTCGAGCCCGAGCCCGCGCGGGCGGCGGCGCTGGCGGCGCGGCGGCCGTGGGCCGAGGTCCGCGCCACCACGCTCGAGGCGCTGGCGGTGCCGGCCCGGTTCGACGCGGTGCTGGCGCTGCGGAGCTGGAACCACCTCGCCGACGCCGACCTTGCGTTCGCCCGGCTGGTGGCCCTGGCGCGGCCGGGCGGCACCGTGATCGTCGTCGACAACGTCGGCTTCGGCCTGGCCCGGACCCCGGCCCAGACCGCGCGCGCGCGGACCGGCAGCGCCGGCTTCGAGCACCACCGCAACGACGACTCGGCGGCGATCATCGCGCGCGCGGAGCGGGCCGGGTTGACCGTGCTCGAGCACCACCCGGTGGGACCCGGCACCAGCAATCAGTGGGCCGTGCGGCTGCGGGTGCCTTGACCGTGGCGGTGGGCCCCGGTACCACCGTGGCCATGGTCTCGCTGCCCTCGATCCCCGCCGAGCTGGCCGACGCCGACGTCACGGCCGGCGTGGTGTACCTGACCGTCCGCGAGGAGCTGTATCCGCTCGACGCGGTGTTCGCGGCGGCGTTCACCTTCATCAAGGACTGCTGGGTGGTGATCGACCGCGCCGACGGCGAGCGCTGGCGGGTGGTGCTCACGCCCAAGGCCGCCGGCGCGACAGCGGCCGAGCTCGAGGCTTGGGTCGGCGGGTTCGCCAACGAGCTCTTGGCCTGCGCGTACCGTCACCGGCTGGCCAAGGCCAACCGCGCCACCGTCGAGGCGGTCACCGCCGCGGCGCTGGCCGGCGCGCTCGGCCCGCCCACCCTCGACGAGCTCGAGGACTTCGACTTCTCCAACGAGGCGTTCGAGGATCCGCTCGGCATCGCGCAGTCGTGGGAGGCCAAGTACGGCAAGAAGGCCAAGGCCGGCGACCCGCCGCCGGCCGGCGCGGCCGACGACGCCGCCGACGACGCGGGCGGCGCCACCGACGACGCGGGCGGCGCCACCGACGACGGTGGTGAGGCGTGACCGAGCTGCGGTTCGGCAAGGACATCTACGACGGGCAGGCGGTCGACGCCGCCGTCCGCCAGTTCGCCCGCTACGCCCGGCTCGAGACCGTCGAGAAGCCCGGCCACTGGGTGGTGCGGGTGACCGCGGCCACGCCGGCGCGCGAGCGCACGGTCGCCGGCGAGCTCGGCAATCGCGCACTCGGGGCCAGCGCCGCGGTTCGCAAGGCGGCGCCGTGAGGCTGGCGCCGCTGGCCGAGCTGTCGACCGACCACGCGGCCGCGTTCCGGTTCCGCGCGATCGGCGACCAGGTGCTGATCACCAACCAGGAGGGCCGCTGGCTGATCCTGACCCAGCCCGAGTTCGACGCGTTCACCCGCGGTCGGCTCGACCCGACCAGCGACCTGTACGCCCGCCTGCAGCGCGCCAACTTCCTGCGCGACCACTACGACGTGCGGGCCGCGGCCGAGATGGTGCGGGCGCGCAAGCGGTTCGTGCACCACGGCCCCAACCTGCACATGGCGGTGGTGACGCTGCGCTGCAACGAGACCTGCGTGTACTGCCACGCGTCGCGCGCCGACATGGACGCGGTCCACACCGACATGACCCGCGCGGTCGCCGAGCAGACCGTCGACTTCATCTTCAAGACCACCAGCCCGTTCGTGACCATCGAGTTCCAGGGCGGCGAGCCGCTGGTCAACTTCGAGGTGGTGCAGCACCTGATCGAGTACGCCCTCGACAAGAACCGCCGGGCCGGCAAGCAGCTCGAGTTCACGATGGTCTCGAACCTGTCGCTGATGGACGACGCCAAGCTCGAGTACCTGCTCGGCAAGCGGGTGCAGCTGTGCACCAGCATCGACGGCCCGGCGCCGCTCCACGACAAGCAGCGGGTGCTGCCGATGGCATCGTCGTACGGCCAGGCCGCGCGCTGGATCAAGCGCATCAACGACGCCTACGCCGCGGCCGGCCTCGACCCGACCCTGTATCACGTCGAGGCGCTGCTCACGACCACCCGCGCGACCCTGCCGCTGTGGAAGGAGGTGGTCGACACCTACGTGGCGCTGGGCTGCCGCGCGCTGTTCCTCCGGCCGGTCGATCCGTTCGGCTTCGCAGCCAAGACCGGCCCCAAGATCGAGTACCCGCGCCGCGAGTACCTCGCGTTCTACCGGCGCGCCGTCGACTACATGATCGAGCTGCACCAAGGCGGGGTCGAGATCCTCGAGCGCTACGCGGCGATCTTCCTGACCAAGATCCTGGGCGGCGTCGATCCCAACTTCCTCGACGTGCGCTGGCCAGCCGGGGCCGGGCTGGGTGCCCTGGCCTATGGCCACGACGGCCGGATCTTCACGTGCGACGAGGGCCGCATGCTCGACGCCATGGGCGACGACGCGTTCGCGCTCGGCCACGTCGCCACGTCGACGTATCGCGACGTGGTCGGGCACGAGACCGTGCGCGCGGTGACCATCGCGTCGAACCTCGACGCCACCCCCGACTGCGTCGACTGCACCTACCAGCCGTACTGCGGCGTCCCGCCCAGCCACAGCTACAAGACCCAGGGCACGATCTTCGGCCGCATGCGCGAGAGCGCCCTGTGCGAGGTCTACAAGGGCATCCAGGACTACCTGTTCGAGCGGCTGGCCACCGGCGACGCCGGGGTCCGGCAGGTGCTCGAGCGCTGGACCACCCACCGCCCGCGCGAGCACTTCCTGCAAGGAACGGCGGGGTCGGGCGGCGATCCCGTGGCGTCGGCGCCGTGATCAGCGGTACCATCGACCCTCGCGGGTAGCC
>JAYVSF010000750.1:0-15195 GCA_043775605.1 Myxococcales bacterium | reverse complement strand
GCCCAGCAGCGACCGGGCCGGCGAGTCGTTCGCTCGCTCGGTCCAGGCCAGGGGCGGGCTGTCGTAGACCATCACGAACGGCAGGTGCTGCTCGACGATGCGCTCGACCTCGCCGGTCATCCAGTCGGCCGAGGCCACCAGCCGCAGGTCGCGCAGCTCGCGCTTGGCGATGACGATGTCCCAGCGCAGGCGGTGGAGCTCGGACCGGACCACGACCACGCCGTCGACCGGCGCCTTGGCCCGGGCCAGGTCGATGACCGGGATCGCCGGGCTGGCGTCGTCGTAGGCGTGCTCGAGCGCGTCGTTGAGGATGTCCTGCAGGTGCAGCTCGGCCACGGTCACGGCCTCGTCGGCGCTGATCACCGCCAGGCCGGCGTTGCGCGCTGCCGCCAGCGCGGTGTCGGCGACCCGCGCCACCGCGTCGGGCTCGAGGTGCTCGGCCAGGGCCTCCTCCAGCACCGCCCGCGACGCCCGGCCGCGCGCGCACAGCCGGGCCAGCATGTGAGTGGCGGCGGTGACCGCAGCGTCGAGGTCGATGGCGACCGCGGCCGGGCCGCGATCGAGATCGACCAGCACCCGGTAGGCGAGCGGCGACAGCCGACACGGCCGCTCGCGACCGTCGAGCGCACCCGACGGACGCTCGACCAGCGCCGCCCGCTCGAGCCCGGTGAGGATGTGGCTGACCCGGCCCGGCGACAGCGAGGTCCGCAGCGCCAGCTCCTTGGGCCGGGTCGCGCCGTCGACCATCGCGGTCAGGACCTTCTTCCAGCCCGCGCGCAGGTTGACGGCCCGCACCAGCGGGGTCAGCTCGTCGACCTCGGCGCCGGCCACGGTGAACGACGACGCCACGTGCTCGAGCATCGTGGCGGCGCCGCGGACGAACGGGTCGGCGGAGGTGCGCAGCGGGTCGAGGTGGCGGCGGATCTCGTCGACCGGCCCGTGCCGCCGGCTGGCCAGATCGCGGCCCAGCGCGCGCGCACCCTCGGCCATGGCCTGGGGATCGCCCGACGACAGCAACGCGATCACCTCGGACCGATCGTCAGCCGCCGACGGGGGCCGCGCCTCGGCCCGCTCGGTCGAACGGGGCCGCGCCGAGACCAGAGCGGAACCCTGGGCGGTGGCCTCAGCGGAGATGCGACCGGTACGGCTGGCAGCGCGCTCCATGGGGAGCCCCTTTCGTGACGTGCGGCAGGGACGTTCGGTCGCCGCGGGCCAGGCGGTCCTGGTTGGCTTCGTGACCCAGTCTGACAGGTACTTTACGTCCCGGTCAACAAGGTAATTTACATCTACTTGCTATCAAGATGCTGCAGGCGCCAGGAGTGGTGCGTCGGTGGCGAGGAGACCCCGGCCGATCTCGTAGACGATGCATCGGCCAATCTCGTTATTATCAATGATTACTGGATCTTCACGCGACGGCCGGCCAAGGATGGCCTGCTCGGGCCCGATGTTTGCGAAGAAGGTGTGCGCCTGCGGATCGCGGGCCATCCGCTCGGCAAATGCATGAAAATCGCCGTATTCGTTACTCATCGACGGGATGAGCAGCAGGCGGGGCGCCAGCGCGGCCACGAGGTTCTGCCAGTCGGCGCGCATCGCGTCCTTGCAGATCAGCACGACCGCGCTCGCCCGCTCCGACACCAGCACGACGATGCCGTCGCCCGGCCGGATGTGCTCGTAGCAGGGCGGCGTGGTCCGCGGCAGGAAGAAGTCGGACAGCTTGGCGTGCTCGGCGATGACCTTGCCGTGCGCGAGCAGGGTCGCGACGTTGCGGCCGGGCTCGTCGCCGACCCGCGGCAGGTGACGGCTGCCGGCCAGCACCAGCGCGAAGCCGGCCAGGCGCGGATCGGCGCACAGCCGCCGGTGCAGCTCCTCGGTCAGGCACAGCTCGGGCAGCACCAGCACGTCGGCGCCGACGTCGGCGGCGTGGGCCACCACCGCGTCGATGCGGTCCCAGTAGTCGGCCGCGCGCGGGCGCAGGCCGTAGAACCGCGGCGCGCCGCCCGGGGCGATCGGATCGAAGTCGAAGTCGTGAGGGTCGTGGCTGACCACGCCGATCGCGACCCGGCGGCCGCGGACCATCGGCGCCAGCCACGGGCCGACCCAGCGCAGGTGGACCTTGAGCCCGGCGGTCGAGGCCGGCACCAGGGTCAGCCACTCGAGGCGATCGGCGGCGCGGCCGCGGTGCTCGGGGTTGCCGATCGCGCCCGGGTGGTAGTGCCCGGCCGGCGACTCGGCGATCGGCCACGGCTCGCCCGGCGCCACCTCGCGGTCGTGGTCGCGGAAGTAGTGGATGAACAAGCTGCGGTGGTTGGTCTCGAGCCAGCGGCCCGCCGACAGCGCGACCAGCGCCGGAGGCAGCCGGGTGCTGGCGTCGGCCAAGAGGTCGGCGAACGCGGTCAGCCGGCGCGCGGTCCAGCGCTCGACCCCGCGGTCGGCGAAGTCCCTGGCCAGGGCCGCCTCGAAGTCGCCGACTGGCACGAAGTAGGCGTGGCTGAACTTGTGGCGACCGAGGAAGGTCTCCTCGCCGCGGCACACCCGCAGCAGCGCCGCGACCACCTCGGTCACGTGCATGGACGGACGTCCGCGCAGCTCGGTCAGGACCGGCAGCAGCGCCTCGAGGTTGGGACGATCGGTCACGGTCATTGGAGAGGTCGGAGAGGTACTCGGTTGCGTGCGCGGCGTGGATCCGCCGTGCGCGCGCGTCGCATACGATCCAACGCACGCACGCGCAGCCAGATTTCACTGGCTTGTCGACGACGATCGCCGGCGGTGATCGCCCCCACGCGGATCACCCGTGGCGGGTGATGGTCTAGCGTTTCTTGTCGAGCAGCGCGCGGTAGCTGTCGCCCGAGAAACCTACGACCAGCGTGTTGCCGAGGCGCATCGACGGCGCCCGCAGCTTGCCGGACTGACCGATCACGAGGCCGCGCAGCTCGTCGTCGCTCGGGCTGGTCGCGGTCACGGCGACGTCGATCACCTTCTGGCCGCGGGTAACGATCAGCCGCGTGTGCTGGCGGACGAGCGCGAGCGCGCCGGCGCCGTCGATGGGCGCCTTGTCGGCCCGCTGGATCTGGGAGGGCTCGAGACCGGCTGTCGCAAGGAACTCCTGCGATCGCTTGCAGCTCGTTCAACCGTTGCGGTGATAGTACCAGTCGGGCCGGGCCATGCCTGTGAGTATCACGATCGGCGGCGGCGGCGGAGCGCGAACGCGACCGCGCCGAACAGCGCGACGACGGTCGACGCCGCGACCGAGCCGCCGGCGGCCTGGCACGTGCATCCCTGTGGCTTGCGCACCGGGATCGGCAGCTTCTGATCGGTGCTGGCGAGGACGTCGATGCCCGGGACGTCCTGGTGCCGCGCGCGCGCTCGTGACCGGGTACCGTCCCCGGCCATGAGCCGCCGCGACCTCGCCGCCGGTTGTCCGCGCTGCCAGGTCCGCGATGGGCTATGCGTGTGCGCGCTGATCCCGGCGCCGACGCTCGCGACCCGGACCCGGCTGGTGCTGTACCTCCACCGCTACGAGGCGCGGAACCCGACCAACACCGGCCAGCTCGCCGCAGCCTGCCTGGCCAACAGCGAGATCCGCGCCTGCGGCCGCAGCGACGGTCGCTCGCCGCCGTTCGTGACGCCGCCGGGCGTGCGGCCGCTGCTCTTGTTCCCCGACGCCGACGCGGTGCCGCTCGATCGACTGCCCTCGTCGTCGCAGCCGACCATCCTGATCGTCCCCGACGGCACCTGGCGCCAGGCCGAGCGGCTGCGCCGGCGCGTCCCCGGGCTGCGCGACGTGCAGGCGGTGACGCTGCCGCCGGGCCCGCCGTCGGAGTACCGGGTGCGGACCGAGCTACGTACCGACGGGCTGGCGACGCTCGAGGCGATCGCGCGCGCGCTCGAGCTGCTCGAGGGGCCGGCGGTGGCGGCGGCGCTGCTGCGGGTGTTCCGGGCGATGGTCGAGCGCACGCTGTGGACCCGCGGCGCGCTGGCCGCCGAGAACGTCGTCGACGGGATCCCGATCGGTGCGGTCCGAGCGGCGCGCACCGCCGACCCGCGCCCGGCGTCCGGCTGAGCGGGGCCGACCGGGCCGCCGGCCAAGGTCAACGCCCGCGAGCGCGCCAGTCGCCCGAGGCGATCACCGGGTAGCCGGCGACCTGCGCGGGCGTGAGCAGGTAGGTCTCGACTTCGTTGCCGTCGGCGAGGACGATGGCGGTGCGGCGGTAGTAGTCCGGGTGGTCCTCGAGCTGGTCGAGCGCGGCCAGGGTCGCGGCGTCGACCTCGTAGACCTCGCCGACGACCGCCACGCGACCGCCGCGGACCAGCGCCGGGTACGCGCCGAGATCGTGGAGCACGAAGCGAGACGGCGTGTGGGCCGCGCCGACCCGCCGGGCGGTGGCGAGCAGCGCGTGGTTGGCCTCGCCGGCGAGCAGCGTGCCGTAGACGAAGACGCGCGTGGGCACGACCGACGATCGCCTGGCCCTCACGACGGTCGCAGCGACTGCTCGAGCAGGTCGAGGTCGGTGGCGGCGGCGCGCGCGGTGGCGAGGTCGATCGTGCCGGCGCGGACCAGGCGGGCCAGGCTGCGCTCGAGCGGCATCATGCCGAGGTCGCGGCCGGTCTGGACGTGGGCGCCGAGCATCTGCAGCTCGTTCTTGCGGATCAGCGCGGCGACGGCCGAGGTGATCGGGACCCGCTCGATCGCGGGGACCCGGCCGCCAATGCGGGTCGGCACGAGGTGCTGGGTGACGACCGCGCGCAGGACCGCGGCGAGCTGGGTCCGGGCCTGGCGCTGCTGGTACTCGGGATAGGCGTCGATCAGGCGATCGATCGCGACCGCGGCGCCGGGCGCGTGGACGGTGCCGAGCACGAGGTGGCCGGTCTCGGCGGCGGTGAGCGCGATCGAGATGGTCTCGCGATCGCGCAGCTCGCCGACCACGATGACGTCGGGCGCCTCGCGCAGCGCGGCCCGCAGGCCGTCGGCGAAGCTCGGGGTGTGGACGCCGATCTCGCGCTGGTGGATCAGGCAGCGCTCGGGCTGGTACTGGTACTCGATCGGATCCTCGAGGGTGATGACGTGACGCGGTCGGGTCCGGTCGAGGTGGGCGACCAGCGCGACCAGCGTGGTCGACTTGCCCGAGCCGGTCGGCCCGGCGATGAGCACCAGGCCCGAGCGCAGCTTCATGAGGTCGTCGAGGTCGTCGGGCAGGCCGAGGCTGCGCAGCGACGGCAGGTCGCGGCGGATCAGGCGGAGCGCGAGGCCGAGGCCGCGCTCGTGGCCGAAGCCGTGGCCGCGCAGGCGGACGTCGTCGACGTCGGCGCCGAAGTCGACCGAGCCGTGGGTCCGGACCTGGGCCAGCGCGTCGGGCCCGGCGAAGGCGGCCAGCGCGGCCGCGAGCTCGTCGCCGCCCAGCACCGCGTCGTCGAGCGTGACCACCTCGCCGTCGACGCGCAGGTGCGGCGCCAGGCCCTCGGACAGCAGCAGATCGGAGGCCCGACGACCGGCGGCCTCGGCGACCAGGTGGCGGACCCGGGCCGGTAGCTCGACCGTCGCGGCCGGCATCGTCGCCGGGCGCATCGCGGGTGCAGCCTGCGCGGCCACGCGCGATGCCGGCGTGGGCGCAGGCGTGGGCGTAGACGTGGCCGTGGCCGTGGTCGCGATCGGCGACGGCGACGGGGCCTGCCGAGCACTCGGCTTGCCGCTGCTCCGCCGGACCACCAGCCGATGGCCCGTGGCGGTCACCTCGACCGCGACCGTGACCGCGTCGCCGCCAGCCGACACGTAGCCGTACTCGCCGCTGCGCCGGGCCTCGAGTTCGGCCCGGGCCTCGGCCGGCACCACGTCGGTGACGAAGCTGGCCACCATCGCGCCGTCGAGCGCCGGCATTGCCATCGGCTCGGGGTTGCCGCCCCGGCGCAGCGATGGCGCCTGGCCGGTGGTCACCACCATGGCCTCGGCGTCGCGGAGGATCATCACGCGCAGGAGCGAGTCGATCGCGGCCACGCCGCATCATGTTGCATCCGCCGTGCCGCTGTCGAGGCAGGAACCGGTGACGCACGGCGCGCCGGCCAACGCCAGGCTGGCAACCGGGCCCGAGATCTGTCGCCAATCTGACACCGGACGCTGGGCCATACCGTGCGGCCCGCGGTCGTTGTATGAGCACGCCATGCGCACGCTGTTCGCCTCGCTCCTCCTCGTCGCCGCCTGCGGCGGTCACACCAAGCAGCCGGCCACGGGCAACGCGGCCGGTGGCGCCGCCGGCCCGTCCATCCGCTCGATCGACTGGGCCAACCGCACCTACAACAACAGCGATGCCGGCGCGGTCACCGTCAAGGACGGCGAGGCCATGTTCGACATCGATCCCGAGATGCCCGACGTCCGCGGCTGGTTCAACGTCAGCGCGCCCAGCTACGGCGACGTCGATGGTGACGGCGTCGAGGACGCGGTGATCATCACCACGTACAACGGCGGCGGCACCGGCAACTTCACGACCGGCGAGGTCTACACGATGCGCGCCGGCGCCCCCGAGCCGGTGAAGCTCGGCGAGATCCCGGGCGGCGACCGCGGCGACGGCGGGCTCGACGGGATCGCGATCGAGGGCGGCAAGCTGCGGGTCGAGCGCAACCTGTCGACCGAGGACGACGGCACCTGCTGCCCGAGCAAGCTGGTGCGCGAGGTCTGGCACTGGGACGGCCACGCCTTCGTCGAGGACGAGGCCGCGCGCCAGACCGTCGCCAACCCGAACTACCAGCCGGACTGACCGATCGCCACGGACCGACGGCGGACGGCCGACGCCGCGCCTTCGCGCGTGACCCCGCCCGGAGTCACGGTGCAGCGCGCGCCAAGGCTCGCTACACGAGCACGGCGAGCTTCGTGCGGTACTCGTCGGACAGCGGCTCGCGGACCCCGACCACGCCGAACACCGCGAGCATGGCCTTGCGCGCGGCCTCGGCCTGCCAGCGCCGATCGCGCTCGACCGAGGTCAGGAGCGCGGCGAGCGCCTCGCGGTGGCGACCGGCGGCGGCCAGCGCGCAGCCGTGGGCGTAGTGCGCCGCAGCATCCTCGGGACGCGCGCTGGCGGCGGCGGCGGTGGCGGCGATCCCGGCCGCGCCGTGAGCGGCGTGCTCGAGGAAGGTGGCCAGGGTCTGGGCCGGCTCGAACTCCGCGGCGGCGAGCGGGATTCCGTCGAGCAACTCGCCGGCGGTGGTGAGGTCGCCGAGCGCCAGGGCGATCCGGGCCTGGACCAGGAACGTGCGCGGGTGGGCGGGCTCGCGCGCCGCCAGCGCCGCGGCGTGGGCGATCGCGCCGTCGACATCGCCGGCCGCGAGCGCCGCCTCGACCGCGCGCACCGCCAGCGTGTCGGCGTCGGGGCAGTGGCGGTCGAGGAAGGCCCGGACCTGCTTCTCCGGCAGCGCCCCGACGAACTCGTCGACCACCACGCCGTCGCGGAACAGCTTCACCGCCGGGATGCTGCGGATGCCGTAGCGACGGGCCACGCCCTGGTTGGCGTCGGTGTCGACCTTGACCACGGCGACCCGCTCGCCGTAGGCGCCGGCCAGCTTCTCGAGCACCGGCCCCAGCGCGCGGCACGGCCCGCACCAGGTCGCCCAGAAGTCGACCAGCACCGGCACGGTGCGCGAGCGCTCGAGCACGGCGACCTCGAAGCTGGCGTCGGTCGCGGCGGAGACGGTGGCGGTGGCGGTGGTCATGGCGTCATCGTAGCGACCTTCGTCGCGCGCGCCAGCCCACGCGCTGCGCGCCAGCCTCGCGCATACTACAAACGTCTAAGGAGCCCGTATCGCATGGCCGTCACTCACCGGCGGAGAAGGCCGACCCCCGAGCCTCCACGCGTGACCCCGAACACCCAGAGTCATGGTGATCGCTCGCCAAGGCTCGCTACGCTAGCGATCCATCGCCAGCGACAGCAGCGCCAGGATCGAGCGCGCCACCGGCGACTCGACGTTCTCCTCGATGAAGCCGTGGATGAAGGGCTGAGCCACGGCCAGGATCGCGAGCGAGTCACCGCCGGCGACCCGATCGAGATCGTCGAACGACACCGTGCGGAGCCGGCCGCCGTTGCCGCGCTTGAAGGCCTGGCTGATCAGCGCCGCGTGGAACATGATGTTGACCACGCCGTCGGGGCCGCCCAGCTCGTCCTGGTGGGCGCTGACGTAGTGGACCATCGACGTCTGGCCCTGGACGAAGCCGCCGACCATGGTCGCGGAGTAGTTCGGCTCGGTCATCTTCTGCGAGGCCTCGGCGACCACGGCGGCCACGGTCTCCTTCTTGATCGGCATCAGCGGGCTCCTCGGTCAGGGCTCGGACGGGCGGGACTCGGGGACGATGGCGGCGATCGGCCGGGCGGCGACGACGGCGGGGGCGAACCGGACCAGGGCCTCGGCGGTGAGCGCGGCGACCTGGCCGGCGAGCGCGGTGCAGAACCCGACCCGGCGCCGGCCGGAGAACTCGCCGAGCGGGCGGACCAGGTTGTTGCAGACGGTGTCGGCGGCCCCGCCGCGATCGACCTGCGCCGCGGCGGTGTCCTGGTACCAGGTGATCGCGGCGCGCAGGGTCGGGGTAACGGCGCCCGCGGGATCGGGATCGCCGAGCAGCTCGCCGAGGACCTGCTCGCCGGCGCGCAGCGCGCCGCAGGTGCCGGCGCCGGTGATGCCGCCCTTGCGCAGGGCCTGGTACGCTGGCGTCGGCAGGCCGAAGGTCTCGGCGATCGCGATGCCGCAGCTCCGGTGGCGGACCACGACGCCCTCGTACAGCACGAAGGCGCGGGCCCGCGCGTCGGCGACGTAGCCCTGCTCGGGTGCGGTCAGCGGACGCCGCCCGGCGTCGGCCACCGGCGATGCCGCGCGCCTGGACTCGTCCATGCGCGGATGCTACTTCGAGGATGAGGCCGCGCCCAGGTGGATCCGGAGCCGACGATCACCACGCCCGCACAACCGAGCGCACGGCGCTTGACCGCGGCCGGGGTGATGGTGTCGGTCGCGCTGCATGTGCTCGGCCTCGGCGTGATCCGGCTGGTGGCCGCGCCGCGGGCGCCGACCCCGCCATCGTTCCACGTCATCGATCTCGACCTGGCCCCGGTCGCGCCGGCGGCCGAGAGCCTGCCGCCCGAGGAGGAGCTGGCGGCGCGGACGCCTCCGACCGCGCCCGAGCCAGACGTGCCCGCGCTGCCACCCCCGCCCGATCCCGACGGCGTCGGCGCGCGCGACGCCGGGATCGACGCCGGGCCGACCGACGCCGCGACCGACGCCGCCCTCGACGCGCGGCCGCGCACGCGCGACGCCGGATCGACCGATGGCGGCGCGACCGACGCGGGCTCGCTGGCGGACGCGGAGGTACCCGACGACGCCGGGGCCGCGCCGCTCGACGCCGGGCTGGTCGCCGACGTCGACCGCGACGCCGGGCTGGTGAGCGACGCGACCTCGCCCCCGACGACCGCGGCCACGCCCGCCGATGGCGGCGCGGCCATCGCCAGCGGCTCGGTGCCGATCGACGCCGACAGCGCGGCCGGCCCTCGCGTCGACGCTGGCGCCGCGGTCGCCACCACCGGCCCGGCCGATCACACCGGCAGCGCCGGTCCGCGGACCAGCTCGGGCACCGCCGCCAACCTCCTAGCGTACGCGCCCGCCGGCCACGTCGTCACCCTGCTCGCGCGCATGGACCGGCTGCGGGCCACGCCGTGGGTCGACCAGATCGAGGCGATGCTGGCGCCGCTGCCCGATCACGACGCGCTGATCGGCGACGAGCCGGTGCGAATCACCGAGCTGTTCGAGACCCTGGTCATCTCCAGCCCCGATCCCGACCGCGCCGATGCCACCACCCTGGTCGGCCGGACCCGGCTGGCCCCGGCCGCGTGGCGCGACCTCCTCGATCGGCCCGACGCCGTGGTGACATGGACGCCTACCGTCGGCGGCGCGCTCGGTCGCCGGCAGCCATCGGCGCGCGTCCTCCCTGGCGACCTGCGGGTGTTCCTGACCTGGGCGCCGGGCTGGACCACGCTGGCCTTGCCCACCGACCTCGCCGGCCTGCTGCAGCCCGCGACCGTCGGCCTCGACCATGCGTTCGCCAGCCCCGACCGGCTGCCTGGCTGGCTGGCCCGGGTCAGCACTATCGAGGACGAGTCAGGCACCGACGACGGCCCGGCGCTGATGGTCACCGCCGGCGGCATCTTCCCGGCCCGCATCGACCTGCCGCTGGTCGACGTCGACATCCCCGGCCCCGAGCGCGCGACCCTGACCTTGACCGTCGATCCCGCGGGCTTCGTGGTCCGCGGCAGCCTGCGCTATCGCGACGAGGGCGCAGCCGCGACCGCCGCCGATGCGCTGGTGCGGGCCCAGCGCGAGCTGACCGGCAGCACGCTGGCCCGGCTGGCGCTCGGCACCGCCCGGGCCTGGAACGCGGTCCACGGCCTGACCGTGCAGCGGACCGGCGCCCGGGTCGCGTTCGCCACCTCGATCAGCACCGGCGACGCCCAGGTGCTGCTGGCGCGGGTCGCCGACCTGGTGGCCAGCCACTTCGATCGGGTCCGCCGCCGGCCCCGGCCTTGATGCGGTGCCGTCGACGTTGCATGCTGCACCCGTGAGCAGCGCGCAGCCCCGTCGTCGCTGGCCCACGGCGCCGACGTCGCGGGCCGCGGCGTTCGCGCTGGCGACGGCGGTCGCCGGGTGCCTCGGCGCCGGGAGCTCGACCACCCTGCCAGCCGCCGGCGCCCACGACGACGACGGGGCCGGCCAGCTCGCGCGGGCCTCGATCCAGATCCGGCTCGGCGACGACTGCTCCGATCTCGCGGTCGATCCCGCGCCCAGCGAGCCGGTGCGCCGGTACACGCACCGGTCGCCTTCGGCCGGCGGCTGGCACGACGGCAGCGGCGACGGCGGCGATCCGGCGTACGCGGGCTCGGTCTACGGCCTCGACGCGTCGGTCGGCGGCGGGACCTACGGCGGGTTCGGCATGCTCGGCGGGACGTTCGGCATCGCCGGGCCGCCCGCGCCGACCGGGACCGACGGCGGCGACGGCGCGGTGCTCGGGGTGGTCACCTGGCGCGGCGACCGCGGCGTGGTGTGGCCGCCCGGCTGCCCGGGCACGCGGGTCGCGCACGCCGGCGGCGCGACCGCGGGCGCGGTGGTGTACCTGGCCAGCGCGCCGCTGCGACGCGACCGCTCCGACGACGACGACCGGATGACGGTGGAGCGTGGCGCGATCGTGGCCGACCGCTGCGCGCTGTGGCCTGCGGTGCAGGTGATCGGCCCGCTGCCGGGGCTGGTCGACGTCGAGAACGGCAGCGATCAGGTGTTGCGGCTGGGCGCCGGCGGGCGGACCGCGCTGACCCTCGAGCCCGGCGGCCGCTGGCGGGTCCCGGTCAGCGACACCGCGCTGGTGCGCATCGACGCCGAGCAGCGGGCGCCGGCGTGGCTGGTCGGGCTGACCCACGACTACCACACGGTCACCGACGACCTCGGCCGGTTCGCGCTCGACGGCGTCCCGGCCGGGACCTACGAGCTGGTGGTGTGGTCGCCGCCCCTGGTCCGCGCGCTCGACGGCGACCGGCCGGTGTGGACCGAGCCGACCACGGTGCGGCGGCGGATCACGGTCGGGACCACGGGCACGGTCCGGCTGGCGATCGCGCTCGATCCGGCGCCGTAGGCCGCCCGGCGCGTCGCCCGCGGCACCGGGTGGCCGGCTGCCGGACGGTCGCGTCCGAAATCCGGACGGTCGCGTCCGAAATCCGGACGGCACGACGACGATCCGCGGACTTGCGGCTGGCACGCGGGTTGAAGAGCTGGCGCCCGAACCCCAACCCGAGGAATCCCGCGATGAATGGAATCAGCCCGCCCGCCAGCCGCCCCCGCATGTTCAAGGTCATCTCGCCGATCGAGAAGAAGGACGGCACCAAGTTCTGGATGCGCGTCGGCACCGGCTACCCCAACAAGGACCAGTCGATCAACCTCTACCTCGACGCGATGCCGTTCAACCACACGCTGCAGATCCGCGAGATGGTCGACGAGGACTTCGCGCCGCGCGGTCGCACGCGCGACGGTGGCGCGACGCCCGCGGTCAGCGCCGGCGCCGGCGCCGGCGCCGGCGCCGACGACCTGCCGTTCTGATCCGGAGCCAGGCCATGAAGACCCCTCCGACGATCCCGACGATGCCCACCGCGCCGGCGCCGACGACCGCGCTCGCGCCCCACCCGACCTCGCTCACCCCGGGGCCGCCCGATCCGCCGCCGCTCGGCGCCAGCCCGGCCGGCCGGCGCCAGGCCCGGCTGCGGCGGACGATGACGATGGCCGCGCTGGCCGCGGTCCTCGCCCTCGGCGGCGTGTTCGGGCTCCACCCGCGCGTCGCCGAGGCGACCCCGCGCACCCTGCCCCGGGTCGACGCCGGTCCCCGACCGCCGGCGGTCCCGGCGCCGACCACGGCCGGGCCCGGGCAGCGCGCCAGCCCCGACGCCACCGCCGAGCCCGAGCCGGCGGAGCCGGACGCCGCCACCCGCGGCGGCAAGCGGGTCAGCGGTCGACTCAACCTCAACACCGCGACCGCGGCCGAGCTGATGCTCTTGCCCGGCATCGGCCCGGCCAAGGCCGAGCGGGTCCTGACCTGGCGCAAGCGCAACGGCACCTTCCGTCGGATCGCCGATCTGCGACGGGTGAAGGGCTTCGGCTACCGCACCCTCAAGCGGCTCGAGCCCTACCTCGACATCAAGGGCGACACCACGCTGCGCGCCGGCGCCTGACGTTGAACTAGACCTACCTCGACCTCGACGGCGTCGGAGTAGACTGCCGGCGATGCACGCGCCCCTGCCCTCGCTCGCGGCCGATGCCCAGGAGATGTGTCAGCAGCTCCTGCGGCTCGACACCACCAACCCGCCGGGCAACGAACGGCCGGCCGCCGACTACCTGGCGGCGCGGCTGCGCGAGGTCGGCTACGAGGTCACCATCCTCGAGCCGGTGCCGACCCGCGCCAACCTCGTCGCTCGCTATCGCGGCGATGGTCGGGCGGCGCCGCTCCTGCTCACCGCCCACCTCGACGTCGTCGAGGCCGACGCCGCGAAGTGGCAGCAGCCGCCGTTCGGCGGCGTCATCGCCGACGGCTGCCTGTGGGGCCGGGGCGCGATCGACATGAAGAACATGGCCGCCATGTGCGTGGCGATCATGCGCCGGCTCGCGGTCGACCGACCGGCGCTGGCCCGCGACGTGATCTTCGCCGGCGTCGCCGACGAGGAGGCCGGCTGCGATCACGGCTCGCGCTTCCTGGTCGACGAGCACCCCGACCTGGTGCGCGCCGAGTATGCGATCGGCGAGTCGGGCGGGTTCTCGCTCCACCTCGCCGGCACCACCTACTACCCGGTGCAGGTCGCGGAGAAGGGCCTATGCTGGGTCCGGGCCCGCTTCACCGGCGAGCCCGGGCACGGCTCGATGCCGCGACGCGACAGCGCGGTGATCAAGATGGCCGAGGGCATCGCCGCGCTCGGGCGGGCCCGGCTGCCGGTCCACGCCAGCAAGTACGTCCAGCAGTTCCTGGCCACGGTCGCGGCCCGGCAACCGCGCCTGGCCCAGCCCCTGATAAGGCTCGCCACCCGGCCCGAGTTGCTGGCCCGGATCCTCCGCCTCGTCCCCGATCTCGGCACCGCCCGCAGCCTGGGCGCGCTGCTGTCCAACACCGCCTCGCCGACGGTGGTGCGGGCCGGCAACAAGACCAACGTCATCCCCGGCGTCGCCGAGGTCGAGATCGACGGCCGGACCCTGCCGGGCCAGACCGACGAGGACTTCGTGCGCGAGCTGCGCGCCGTGCTCGGACCCGACGTCGAGCTCGAGATCATCCGCTCGGCGCCCGCCACCGTCACCGAGCCGATGGCTTCGCCGCTCTACGACCTCATGGCCAGGGAGATCGTCCGCCGCGAACCTGACGCGGTGGTGGTGCCGTACATGATCCCCGGCTTCACCGACGCCAAGCACTTCACCCGGCTCGGCGCCCGCTGGTACGGCTTCTCGCCGGTGAAGATCGAGGCCGGCTCGGGCATCAAGTTCGCCGACATGTTCCACGGCCACGACGAGCGCATCCCGATCGCCGGCTTGCACTGGGGTGTCGAGGTCCTCGACGCGGTGGTGCGCGGCTTCGCCGGCGCGCCGAGCTGACCGGCCCGTCGCCATGCGGGTCGGCGTCCGCGGGTCCAGGATCGCCGCGGGCTACAGATCGTGATGGCGGTGGTGCGGCGCGCGCGAATGCGGCGACCGGGGCGGGCGCACCGCGGGCGGCGCCGGCACCGACGCGTCGACGGCCGCGGGCGCGTCGACCGGCGGGCTGCCGCCGTCAAGGTCCGGCTTCTCGCCCGACCCGACACCGGCCTGGCCACCATCGTCGACCGGGCCGGTCGCATCCGCGGTTCCGCCGTCGGTGGCCACGCCCTCGGTCGCGTCGGTCACGGTCTCAGCCGCGACGGCCGCGTCGCCGTCGCCGACCACACCGGCGTCGATCGCGTCGACCGGAGCGAGCGCGGAGCCCGCATCGCCGGCGACCACCGCCGCGCCCTCGCCGCCGGCATCGACCGGCGCCTCGCGCGCATCGTGCGGCGCGATCGATCGGACCTCGTCGAGCGTGGGCTCGATCAGCGCCTGGGTCACCACGAACGACAGGATCGCGATCGCGATCGCCAAGACCGCCACCGGCCACCAGCGCCGGACCAGCCCGGACCCGATGCCAGGAGGCCCCGCCTCGGGCGTCCAGCCCCAGGGCGCGGACCCCGCCGGCGGATACGACTGCCCCGGATCGACCGGCCTCGCGCCGGCGACCGACGTCGCGCCGGCAACCGACGTCGCCGCCTCGCCAGCGGCCTGCGACTCGCCGGCCCCGAGCCCCGGCAGTCGGGTGTCTGCCACCGCGGCCTCGGACCGCGCCGCCGGCGCCACGCCCCGCAGCCGGTCGAAAGGCGACGACCCCGGCGGACCGAACGCGATCTCGCCGTCGAGCGGCGAGGGCGACGAGCCGGGGTCGAGCTCCGGCGGCGGCGTCTTCTCGGTCCAGTCGTCGATGCCCTGATCCCAGTCCATCAGCGGCGACAGGCCGCCTTGACGACGCGGGGCCGGTCCGGCGGGCGACCCCGCCCGGGCCGCGGGCCCCGCCTCGCGCTCCCGCACCGGCGCAGGCGCACGCACCGCGGGGCTGGCCTCGCCCTCCCGCACCGGCGCAGCCGCGGCCGG
>JAYVSF010000749.1:0-3136 GCA_043775605.1 Myxococcales bacterium | reverse complement strand
TCGCCAACCTGGCGCGGGCCACGCTCGCCCACGTCGATCGCCTGCGAGGCGCGTCGACCGGCGTCGGCGTCGGCCGGCTGTTCGACACCCTCGAGGTCGACGGCCGCTTCCTCGGCAAGGGCTACGGCCACGCCGCCGCCGCCGGCACCGAGGCCCGCGCCCGCATGGCGGCGCTGGGGGCCCCGCCGCTCGACGACGTCTATTCGGCCAAGGCCGCGGCCCGGCTGTTCGCCCATCGCGCCGGCACCGCCGAGGACGGCCCGACCCTGTTCTGGGCCACCAAGTCGTCTGCCTCGCTGGCCACGGCCACCTCGCCGCAGCTCGCCGGAGCGCCCGCCGCCGTCCGCCGCTGGCTCGGTCGATAACGTCGCGAGCCGCGAGCGAGCCTTGGCGAGCGCTAGTCCATCGCCTTGTCGGGCGCGAGCGCCTCGTCGGCGGCGTTCGGGCTCGGCACCTTGCGGGCCGGCTCGGCCGCGCGCCTCGACTTCTCGATGTACGGCCGACACGCCCGGATGCGGCGGTCGTTGTAGACGTGGTCCTGGTAGTAGTCGGGCGCCCGGCGCATGAGCGCGGCACCGAGGGTGCCGACGTCGTTGCACTTGCCAGCCTCGACCAGCTTGACCATCCGGGCGTGCTGATCGCGAGCCCACGTCAAAGTGGCCGCGTCGGAGCGCGCGTTGTAGGGCGCGACCAGCGATGGATCGGCGAGCTGGAGCGTGCCGCCGGCGGTGCCGGTGGGCCGGGGCGTCGTCGGCTTGCCCGCGGTGGTGGCGGCGCGCAGCGGGCCATCGGCGGGCGTGGTGGCCACGGCACGGGCGTCCGGCGTCCGGCCAGCGCCCGGTGCCAGCGACGGCGTGCTCGGCGGGGGCGGCGGCGCGGCCGGCAGCCCCTGGCTGAGCTTGCGCTGGTCGCCATCGGCCAGGGCGAGACTCTCGGTGGCCGGCGCGGTGAGGCGATCCTCGCCGGCGACGTCCCCGGCGACCGCGTCGTCGTTGAAGCCGCGCACACCTGGCGGTTCGGTCGCGCCGTCGACCTCGAGGATCCCCCCGCGGTCGGCCGCGGGCGTCTTGAGGTTCTTGTCGTGGTCGCCCAGCGCGCCTTCCTTGGTGTCGGCCTTGGCCGGCGCCGCGAAGCCGAGCTCGTTGCGAGCCTGGTCCTTCGAGCGCGCCGGACCACCCTTGCCGTCGTCGAGCTGCACCCGGTAGCCGTCGAGCCCGCCGGTGTGGGCCTGGCCCTGAGCGGCCACGGCCTGCTCGTCGAGGTTGGCCCGCTCGCCGCTCGCGCTGCCCGAGCCCGCGAAGGCCGGCGCATCGGGCGCGGTGGCGGCGCCGAGCTCGTGCTGGCTAGCGTGGGCCAGCGCAGGGCGATCCGGCTTGGCTACATCGACCGCGCCGCGCAGGTAGAGCGCGCCGGCGGCGCCGCCGATGATGACCAGGGTGGCCGCGGCGGCCACCGCCGGATGAGCGATCATCGGGCGCATCAGCCCGGCCAGGTAGCCGAGCAACCCGCCGCCCGCGCCCGCCGCTCGCGACCGGGGCGCCCGCCGGGCGGCTTCCTGTAGCAGCAGGGCCGACACCCCGGCCGGCGGCTCGACCATCGCCGCGGCGATGTCGGCGTCGCGCAGCAGGCCGCGCGTCGTCTTCATGCCTTCGAGGGCCAGCCGGTCCTGGGGATGCGTGCCCAGGTGCGCCTCGAGGCGGGCGCGATCCGTCTCGCCGAGCTCTCCGTAGAGAGCGCCGATGAGCAGCGCGTCGATGTCCTCGCGGTCAACCATGGCCCTTGGGTCCTTATACTACGTCGCTGGTGGGTTTCCAGCCGACGGAACCGAGGGGGCCGAGGCGATGCCTCGTAGGACCTCAGGGCGTTACCCGGCGGCTGCGTGAGCCTCGTGACGATCTTGCGGCTCGAGGATTACACGCAGCAGGTTGGCTCGCGATCTATCGAATCTCACCCCCACCCGGTCGCAGGCAACCATCGGGAATCGCCCGGGTCCCGGTCAGCCTCACCGGGTCGCGATGGTCTTGGCCTCGGGACCGGGCTGGCACGACCAGGTGACGTTGTCGATGACCCAGCCGTCGTTGCCGCACGCCGTCGGGGTCGCGCTGGTGGTCTCGACCGCGTCGGTCGACAACGCGAAGGCCTCGCCGTGCTGGCTCTTCGTGCTCTTGCCGACCGCGGGCCGGCACGTCAGCGACCAGCTCACCGAGCAGGCCAGCTTGATCTCGCAGCGATTCGAGACCACGAGGTCGACGCCATCGTCCTCGCGGTCGATCTGGTCGAACGAGGTGCAGGCGGCGATCGCCTTCACGGTCCGGGCCTTGCCCCGTCCCTTCTTGGGACCGGCGACGGCGGTGGTGGACAGAACGGCGAGCGCGACGGTCGCGATGACCCCGCGCGTCCAGAGCGAGTTCGGGCGCATGACGGACCTGTGGCCACGGGGGCATGGGCCGCGACCCGGGCGAGCGTGGCGCGCACCGGTCGCGACGCGAACCGCGCGAGTTCGAAGGTCGAGATCGACCGTCGAGGACCTGCGCGCGAAGTTCCGTGGCTCGGCGTCTACGACACCGACGATCGGGCGCGGTTCCCGAAAATTGCGCGGGCGCCGCCTGGCGAGGACGCGCGGTCAGCCGCGAGCGTGGGCCAGGTGATCGAAGGCCTCGGCCAGGCCACCGTGCAGCGCCTGGACGTGCTCGGGGCTCCACGCCGCTCGGTCGCCGCGCACGAACGTCGTCTTGTCCTGGCGGTTGTCGAAGCGGCCGACCGGCAGGTAGTACGCATCGCCGCCCCGCTCGATCTTGACCGTGTCCGGCCGGTCCGACTGCTCGATGAGCCACTCCATGTCATCGCAGCCGTAGTCGCCGAGCATCACGGCCATGGGCACGCCGTGGTTGAGGATCGAGCCGGGGTCGTTGGGGTCGGTGCGCTCGGTGTTCTTGCGCCGCGACTCCTCCGGCGACACCCACACGTACAGGATGGCGGCCCGCTCGAGGATGGCCGGGCTCAACTGGGCCAGCGAGTACTGGTAGCCATACGGCGACGCCAGCGGCAGCGTGGCGCCGTCCTTGCCGCCGCGCGCGCACTCCATCACCACCGTCTTGCCCTCCATCGACTCGGGGATCTCGGCGTTCTTGTCGGC
>JAYVSF010000748.1:0-6653 GCA_043775605.1 Myxococcales bacterium | reverse complement strand
CTCCTGGTGTCCGTGTGGATCCTGGTCCGGCCCGGGGTGGCCGAGGCCCGGCGCCGGCTGGTCGTGCTCGAATTCGAAGGCGACAGCGCCGAGGAGTTCCAGGACGAGCTGGTGAAGTTCTTGAAGAAGAGCCACTCGGTGATCTCGCTCAAGAAGTGGACGGCCGCTGCCGAGGATCTCGGGGCGACCAAGGTCACCGACAAGAACGTCAAGAAGGTCGCGAAGAAGCTGTCGATCGACGGCGTGATCAGTGGCACCGTCGAGAAGCGCGGCTCGCGCTACTACGTCCGGCTGCAGCTGCGCGACGGCGCCACCGGCAAGAAGGTGGCCCAGAGCGAGCTGGTCGAGCGCAGCCCCCGGTTCTCGACCGACGGCAAGGCGACCTTGACCGACGAGCTGCTGGCCGCGATCGACGAGCTCGAGTCGGCCGGCGACGACGACGCCGACGCCGCCGACGGTGGCGGCGACGATGACGATCGCGGGTTCGGCCGCGGCAAGCCGCCGCGCGACAAGGTCAGGGACCGCGACGCCGATGCCGACGCCGATGCCGACCGCGGTGACGACGACGATCGGTCCGCCGCCCGGACCGCCAAGGAGCGCAAGGCCGCCAAGGAGAAGGCCGCCAGGGAGAAGGCCGCCAAGGAGAAGGCCGCCCGCGACCGGGCCCTCCACGATCGCGACGACGCCGATGATATCGAGATGGACGACTCCGGCGGCGGCGACGACGATGACGACCGGGTCGCGGCCGATGACGACGACCGTCGCAGCGACCGGTCGCGCGGCGGCGACGACGACGACGTGGCCGTGCACGGCGACGCGCCGGTCGAGCCCGACGACGGGATCGCCGACCCCCGGACCCGCCCGGTCGATCTGTCGGCCGGCCTGTCGTTCACCGCCCGCCGGCTGTCGTTCAACGTCGACCCCGGCATCACGGGGCCGCTCGGCTACAAGAGCAACCCGGTGGCCGGGCTGTACGTCGCCGCCGACCTCTATCCCCTGGCCTTCAACAAGAAGAACCGGTCGATCACCCGCGACCTCGGCCTGACCGTGGTCGCCGACCGGGTCATCAAGATGGACTCGCAGATCGAGCAGTCGGGCATGGTCTACAAGCTGAGCACCACCCAGCAGCACCTCGGCATCGGCGTGACCTTCCGCCGCCTGGTCGGCGCCAAGCTCACGATCAACGCGTCGATCCGCTACAACAAGCTCAAGTTCGTCATCGATCACGGGGCGGCGGCGATGCCCGACGCGGTCGACATCCCCAACGTCTCGTACTCGTACCTCGACCCCGGCCTCGGCGCGCGCTACGTGCTCGGGCCCAAGCTCGCGGCCGGCGCCGACGTCCGCGTCCTCTTCATCAGCGACATCGGCGCGATGCAGAGCGCCGAGCAGTACGGCGGCGCGACGGTCAAGGGGCTCGATCTCGGCGCCCGCCTCGACTACCAGGTCGGGGCCAAGCTCCTGGTCCGGGCCGCGGTCGGCATGACCCGCATCGGCTTCACCTTCAAGGGCACCGGCGCGCTGAGCAATAACCGCGACGGCGATCCCTCGACCCGCGACGTCAGCGGCGCCAGCGACGACTATTTCGGCGGGGCGCTGACCGGCGTCTACGCGTTCTGATCCTGCGCCTCTGCTGAACGGGAGCTCATGCGCCTCACCGACCTGATCTGCGCCTGCCTGTGCGCCGCTGCCGCGCTGAGCCCGAGCGCCTGCGTCGACGGCGGGCCCAACGTCGGTGTCCGTACCGACCCGGTCATCGGCGGCGCCGTCACCGCCGAGGGCCTGTTCCCGGCGGTGGGCGCCCTGCTCTACGACCTCGGCGGCGGCCCGCAGGCCGGCTGCACCGGCACCCTGATCGCGCCGACGGTGGTGATGACCGCCGCCCACTGCGTCGATCCCCAGCTCGGCGGCGACGCGCTGATCGGCTTCACGCTGCGCCACGACACCCTGACCGGCCCGCCGGCGATGACCGCGGTGGCGCGCAAGGTCGCGCACGAGCAGTTCAACCTCAACGCGCCGATCACCGCCGGCCTCGGCCACTGGTTCGACATCGGTCTGGTGTTCCTGGCCGCGCCGATCACCGACGTCGAGCCGGTCCTGCTGCCGCGCCCGACCGACACCCCCGGCCTCCTCGCCAACGCCGATCTCACGATCGTGGGCTACGGCCGCACCAGCAACCAGACCCAGGACGTCGGCGTGATGCACGACGCCGCGACCAAGCTGGTGTCGCTCAACGCCTACGAGCTGCAGGTGTCGATGGGCCAGGGCCAGCCCCAGAACTGCCACGGTGACTCGGGCGGGCCGGCGCTCGCCGAGCTCGACGGCACCCGGGTGGTCGGCGTGGTGTCGCGCAGCTTCGACGCGTCGTCGCAGTGCTTGAACGGCGGGGTCGACACCCGGGTCGACGCCTACCTCGACTGGATCTTCGCCCAGGCGCCGCCCGACGTGCCGTGCGGCTCGGGCTTGGCCCCGTCGTGCGAGACCGACGACGGTGGCTGCTGCTCGACGTCGCGGTCGGCCCCGGCCGGGTCGCCGGCGCTGGCCGGCGTGGCGCTGGTCGGGTTGCGCCGCCGTCGGCGAACCTGAACCCGCGCCAAGCGTTCGCCGAGCCGGGTTCGCGCGATCCGGCGCCGGCGGGCGCGTGCTAGCTTCCGCCGATCATGAAGGCCGCCCAGGTCCGGTCCACCTTCCTCGACTTCTTCGCCGAGCGCGGCCACCAGCGCGTGGCCTCGAGCTCGCTCGTGCCGGCGGGCGATCCGACGTTGATGTTCACGGCTGCCGGCATGGTGCAGTTCAAGGACGTCTTCACTGGCGCCGAGGTTCGCAGCTACAAGAAGGCCACGACCTCGCAGAAGTGCGTGCGGGCCGGCGGCAAGCACAACGACCTCGACGAGGTCGGCAAGACCCCGCGCCACCACACCTTCTTCGAGATGCTCGGCAACTTCTCGTTCGGCGACTACTTCAAGGAGGACGCGATCGCCTTGGCGTGGCAGCTCCTGACCGAGGTCTACGGCATCGACCGCAGCCGGCTGGTGGTGACCGTGTTCGGCGGCGAGGGCGAGCTCGGCCCCGACGACGAGGCCCGGGCGATCTGGAAGCGGATCACCGGCTTCTCCGACGACCGCATCATCGGCCTTGGCAAGAAGGAGAACTTCTGGGCGGCCGGCGACACCGGGCCGATGGGCCCGTGCTCGGAGATCCACTACTTCATGGACGGCGCGCCCGGCGGTTGGCCGACCACCGACGCCGCGAGCTGGGGCGGCTGGCTCGAGATCTGGAACCTGGTGTTCATGCAGTTCCAGCGGTCGATCAAGGACGGCCCGCTGGCGCCGCTGCCGGCGCCGTCGATCGACACCGGCGCCGGGCTCGAGCGCATGAGCTCGGTGCTGCAGCACGTGGGCTCGAACTACGACACCGATCTGTTCACCGGCATCATCGCCGAGGCCGCCGGCCTGGCCGGGATCAAGTACGGCGAGGATCCGAAGCGCGACACCTCGCTGCGAGTGATCGCCGATCACGCGCGGGCGTCGACGTTCCTGATCGCCGACGGCGTGTTCCCAGACAAGGTCGGCAAGGAGTACGTGCTGCGCCGGATCTTCCGGCGCGCGGTGCGCCACGGCAAGCTGCTCGGCATCGAGCAGCCGTTCATGCACGCGGTGTGCGGCCGCGTGATCGAGGACATGAAGTCAGTGTTCCCGGAGCTGGCGGCCAAGGCCTCGACCGTCGCGTCGGTCACGCTCGAGGAGGAGAAGCGGTTCCGGGCCACGCTCGATCGCGGCCTGAACCTGCTCGAGGACGAGTTCGCGGAGCTGCGGACCCAGGGCCAGCGCGAGGTGCCGGGCAAGGTCGTGTTCACCCTGTCGGACACCTACGGCTTCCCGGCCGACCTCACCGAGATCATCGCCGGCGATCACGGCTTCACCGTCGACAAGGACGGGTTCGAGCGCGAGCTGACGGTGGCCAAGGAGCGCTCGCAGTTCGTCGGCTCGGGCGAGCAGGCGGTCGAGGCCGCGGCCAAGACCCTGGCCGGCACCGTGGCCGGGACTCGCTTCACCGGCTATGAAGGCCGGGGTACCAGCGGCGAAGGACGGGTCCTGGCGATGCTGGTCGACGGCGCGGCCGCCACCCTGGCGGCGCCCGGGGCCAAGGTCGCGGTGGTGCTCGACCAGACCCCGTTCTACGGCGAGTCGGGCGGCCAGACCGGCGACACCGGCTTGCTGACCACCGCCGGCGGCGCGCAGGTCCGCATCGACGATACCCAGAGGCCGACTGGCGACGTCGTGTTCCATCACGGTGAGGTGGTGGCGGGGGCGCTGGCGGTCGGCGACGAGGTCACGGCCACCGTCGACGACGCGCGCCGCGAGCGGATCCGCGCCAACCACTCGGCGACCCACCTGCTCCACCTCGCGCTGCGGCGGGTGCTGGGCGATCACGTCGCGCAGAAGGGCTCGCTGGTCCTGCCCGACCGCCTGCGCTTCGACTTCGCCCACTTCTCGCCGATGACCGCGGCCCAGAAGCGCGAGGTCGAAGACCTGGTCAATGACGAGATCCGCCGCAACGCCGACTCGCGGATCGAGGTCCTGCCGATCGATCAGGCGCGGGCCCGGGGCGCGATGGCGATGTTCGGCGAGAAGTACGGGGCCGAGGTCCGGGTGGTGCAGATCGGCCACGAGTCACTGGAGCTGTGCGGCGGCACCCACGTCCGCCGGGCCGGCGACATCGGGTTGCTCAAGCTGACCGGCGAGAGCGGCGTGGCCCAGGGTGTGCGCCGGATCGAGGCGGTGACCGGCGCCGGGGCGCTGGCCTACGTCCGCGCGCTCGAGGACGAGCTGGGCAAGGTCGGCGAGCGGCTGCGGGCGGCGCCGCTCGACGTCGCGGAGCGGGTCGAGCGCGTGCTGGCGGCGCACAAGGCGCTCGAGAAGGAGCACGACAAGCTCAAGCAGAAGCTGGCGGCGGGCGCCGGCGGCCGCGATCTGATGGCCGAGGTCGTCGAGATCGGCGGCGTGAAGGTGCTGACCGTGGCGATCGACGCCGACGACGCCAAGGTGCTGCGGGCCACCGGCGACGCGCTGCGCGACAAGCTGGGCTCGGGCGTGCTGGTGCTGGCCGGGATCGGCGGCGACAAGGTCACGCTGATCGCGATGGCGACCCAGGATCTCACCGCGCGGCTGCCGGCCGGCAAGCTGCTCGGGATCGCCGCCGAGGTCCTCGGCGGGCGCGGCGGCGGCAAGCCCGACCTGGCCCAGGGCGCAGGCAAGGACCCGACCAAGGTGCCCGACGCGCTGGCGGCGGTGCGGGCCTGGATCGCGCAGCAACCCTAGGAACCTGTAGGAACCTGTACCGCAGCCGCAGCCCACGGGTGCCGACCGGTCCGACCGAGGGAAGCGGCCGCCACGATTGCATTTCCCCTGTCGTCGTCGGAACATCGACGGGCAAGCCGGCATGAGTAGCGACGAGACCAAGCGGATCACCACCGCGCTGCGGGTCAAGGTCCGGTACCCCGACGTCGACACGTTCGTCGAGCGGTTCGCGGTGAACGTCGGGCGCAGCGGGCTGTTCATCCCGACGCCGTCGCCGAAGCCGATCGGCTCGGAGGTCCGGTTCGAGGTCCGGCTGGCCGACGACCACGCGGTGCTGATCGGCCAGGGCGTGGTGCGCTGGATCCGCGAGCCGGCGCCTGAGCGCTCGCGGGCCACGACCGGCATGGCCATCGAGCTGCAGCGCGTGTCGCGCGAGAGCCGCGACGTGTTGATGCGCATGCTGCAGGTGCGCAAGCGCCGCGGGCTGGTCGACGGTCCTGGCGGCCTGCCGGTGATCGAGGACGAGGTCGCCGCGATCGCCGAGCCGCTGCCTGCGGAGACCCAGCGCGTCGCCACCGAGCCCGAGCCCGCACCGGTTCCCGAGCCCGAGCCCGCACCGGTTCCCGAGCCCGAGCCCGCACCGGTTCCCGAGCCCGAGCCCGACTCTGACCCCGACCCCGAGCCCACGGCGGTCCGCGCCCCCCCGCGCCTGCCGGAGTCCGGCGCCGACTCGCGCAGCGCCGCCACGGCCGAGTTCCCCGACGAGCGAACCAGCGAAGTCGTCCCGATCGGCCGCACCATCCCGCTCCCGCCGCCGCCGCTGCAGTGGCCGCGACCGCGCACGCGCCGCGAGTCCCTGCGCCCGCCTATCCTGCCGCCCCCGCCCGACGTCCGCGACCCGAGCCCGGCCGACGATCCCGACGACGCCTCGCTCGACCTCGATGCGATCTTCGTGCGCGCGCGCGCCCTCAGCTCCATCCCGGGCGGGGACCCCACCCCGACCGAGGAGCCGGCGATCGAGGCGGCGGTGCCGGAAACGATCGACGCCGACGAGGCCTCGGCGCGGCTGGCCACCCTGTTCGGCACCAGCCGTCCGGTGCGCCGGGCGCCGGCCCGGTCCGCCGTCCCGCTGCCGGTCGTGATCCCACCGGTCCCGTTTCCGCGCATCCCGTCGCCACCCTCGGCCGCGATGCCGCCGGTGGCCGCGATCCCGCCGGTGGCCGCCACGCACGCGCGCGCGGCGATCGAGCTTCCTCACGACCTCGACGTCGACGGCTGGGACGACGAACTCGACAAGACGCCGGCGCCGATCGCACGCCCGCTGCTCGCGCCCCCACCGGGGCCGGAGCCAGC
>JAYVSF010000747.1:0-7790 GCA_043775605.1 Myxococcales bacterium | reverse complement strand
GGTCTTGGTGTCGGGCCCCTCGTAGGCGATGCGGCCGCACAAGAGCTCGTACAGCACCGCGCCCCAGGCGAAGACGTCGGCCTGCGCGGTGTAGCGGCCCTCGCGGATGGCCTCGGGCGGCGCGTAGCCGGGCGTGCCCATGAAGATGCCGACCTGGGTCAGATCGCTATCGGGCAGCCGGGCGATGCCGAAGTCGGCCAGCTTCCAGCGCTGCTCGCCGGCGTGCAGCACGTTGGCCGGCTTGACGTCGCGGTGGACGATGCGCTGGCGGTGCGCGAACGCCAGCGCGCTCGCGAGATCGAGGCCGAGGTTGACCACCCGGCCGAGCGGCAGCCGCACCCGATCGAGGCGATCGGCCAGCGACTCACCCGGCAGGTACTCGAGGACCATGAACGGCGCGCCGGTCGGCTCATCGACGCCGACGTCGAAGATCGTGACGATCGCCGGGTGCTGCATCTTGGCCGCGGCCCGGGCCTCGCGCTGGAACCGCTCGAGGAACGCCGACCGGATCCGGCGGCCCTGGCCCGACGGCGCGACGATGGTCTTGACCGCGACCGTGCGATCGAGGAGCGGATCGCGAGCCTTGTAGACCACGCCCATCGCGCCCTTGCCGATCACCTCGAGGATCTCGTAGCGGCCGATGGCCTGCCGGGCCTCGGGGCCGTCGAGCTCCATGCCTGGCGGCGCGACGAACCGCATCCGCGACTGGGTGCGGGGCCGCGGCTTGACCTCCGGGTCCTGGGCCATCGCGCATCAATATAACATCTAGTCGGCGGCCGCGGTCGCGGTCGGCACCGGCGCGGGCGCGTCGTTGATCACCCGCAGCGCCTCGATGAACCGGTTGTCGGGGATCGAGACTCGGGTCGGCATGCCGCCACCGAGCGCCAGCAGCTCGACGAAGTTCCAGCCCGAGTCGAACGCGGCCGCGATGGTCAGGTTGCCCGAGTCCTTGACCATCGACACCGGGGCCCGACCCTGGCCGGCCAGCAACAGGTCGGTCTTGTCGAAGGCGAGGCCGCTGTCGGCGGCGTCGACCCAGGCCACCCGACCGCGGATCACGTAGCGCGCCGCCAGGGCCGCGGTGCCGGCGGCGCGGACCTCGAACTCGCGCGCCGCGTCGGTGATGACGTCGTCGTGGGTGCCGGGCCGCAGGCCGCCGACCAGCCAGCCGACCACCGCCCGCTTGAGCTGATCGTCGCGGAACCGGGCTCGCAGGGCGTGATCGATGCGGGTCGCGATCGGCCCCGGCCGGCCGATGCGGGTGTCGACCGCGCGGGCGTCGTCGTCGGCGCCGGCGTACGGCTCGTGACCGCCCAGCACCCACTTGGCGGCGGCGTACAGCCCGTCGAGGTCGACGTGGGCGCAGATGGTGTCGATCGGCCCGACCTCGCGGACCAGCGCGGCGGTCACCATCTCCGGGCAGGCGCCATGCTCGGCCTTGGTCGCCAGCACGAACCGGCGATCGCCGGCGTGATCGACGTGGCGCTCGTGATCGTGGTGATCGACCCACGCCGCCAGCCGCTCGCCGAGCGCGGTGATGAACGGCAGGGTCACGGCCTCGTACGAGATGCTGGTGCCGACGGTGGCCGCGAACGCGATGTCGACCACCACCACCCGCCCGACCAGGCCCTTGAGCTTGGGCAGGACCCGGGGCGAGCCGAACGCGAGATGAGGCATGGCGACGGTCAAGAGACGGGCAAGCTAGCCCGGATCGGCCGGCTTGTCGTCGCGGCGCCTGCCGGGTATGCCTTGCCGGGTGACAACCCGTCCGGCCCCGGGGCCGTGGACCTATCTCCTGCGCTACCGCCGCCCCATCGTCGGTGGCGTGGTGATGTTGCTGCTCACCAACGCGCTGTTCCTCGGCATCCCGTGGACCATCGGCCGCACCGTGCACGCGCTCAAGGCCGGCGATCCCGAGCACGTCGTGCCCGGCCTGGCCCTGATGATGGCCGGGTTCGCGATCGCCACCGCGCTGACCCGGATCTGGTCGCGCATCTGGATCTTCAACGCCGCCCGCGCCGGCGAGTACGACCTCCGCTCCGATCTGTTCCGCCACCTGATGGGCCTCGACCAGCCCTACTACCGCGCCCACCCGACCGGCGACGTGATGTCGCGCCTGACCAACGACGTCCAGACCGTGCGGGCGATGTGGGGCGCCGGCATCCTCAACGTCCTCAACACCGGGTTCGCGTTCGCGACCGTGCTGGCGATGATGGTCCGGATCGATCCGTGGCTGACGCTGCTGTCGTGCCTGCCCTACCCGACCATCGTCTTCGTCGGCCGGATCTTCGGCAAGCGGATCTACAAGGGCAGCCAGGCGGTCCAGGCCCAGCTGGGCTCGCTGTCCAACGAGATCCAGGAGGATCTGACCGCGATCGCGGCGATCAAGACCTACGGCCTCGAGGCGACGCGCCGCGAGCGGTTCCGGGCCTCGTCGGAGAAGCTCTTGGCCGCGAACATGATGTTGACCCGGGTCCGCGGTCAGCTCGGCCCGGCCTTCGTCGCGCTCGGCGCGCTGTCGACGATCATCGTGCTGTACGCCGGCGGCATGCGCCGGCTGTCGGTCGATCACCTGGTCGAGATGACCGGCTACCTGACCCGGCTGGTGTGGCCGACGCTGGCCCTGGGCTGGATGCTGTCGCTCATCCAGCGCGGCAAGGCGTCGTGGGGCCGGGTCTCGGCCTTGCTCGCGACCGAGGCCACGATCGTCGACGGCCCCGGCCCGGGGCTGCCGGCCGGTGAGCGCCAGGGCGGGCTCGAGCTGCGCGGGCTCACGGTCGACCTGGCCGGGCGCCGCATCCTCGACGGCGTCAGCTTCACGGTGCCGGCCGGCACCACCACCGCGATCGTCGGCCGCACCGGCGCCGGCAAGACCACGCTGGTCGAGGCGGTGTGCCGGCTGATCGACATCCCGGCCGGCGCGGTGTTCCTCGACGGCCGCGACGTCACCGCGCTGCCGCTGACCGACCTCCGGTCCGCGATCGGCTACGCGCCGCAGGAGGCGTTCCTGTTCTCGACCTCGATTGCCGACAACATCGCGTTCGGGTTCGGCGCCGGCTCGAGCCTGCCCCGGGCCCGCGCCGACGAGCTGGAGAAGCTCGGTGCCGGCACGGCCGGGATCACCGCCGCGGCCTTCGACAGCGCCGGCGCGCCGCTGTCCCGGATCGTGCGCGCGGCCGAGGCCGCCGGCCTGGTCCGCGATCTCGACGCGATGCCCGAGCACTACGCGACGGTGGTCGGCGAGCGCGGCATCACGCTGTCGGGCGGGCAACGCCAGCGGGTCGCGCTGGCCCGGGCGATCGCGTCCGACCCCCGGCTGCTGATCCTCGACGACTCGCTGTCGAGCGTCGACGCCGGCACCGAGCGCGTGATCCTGGCCCGGCTGGCCGAGGTCCTGCGCGATCGCACCGCGCTCTTGATCTCGCACCGGGTCGCTGCGGTCGAGAACGCCCACCAGATCGTGGTGCTCGATGACGGCAAGGTCGCCGAGAAGGGCACCCACCGCGAGCTGCTAGCGGCCGGCGGCCTGTACGCCGAGCTGTACCGCAGCCAGCTCGAGACCGCCGCGCTGGCCCGGGAGGCGTCGTGAGCACCACTACCGCGGCGCGCCCGACCGCGCCGACCGGCGAGGCGACCCTCGGCAAGGCCTACGACCTCAAGCTGATGCGTCAGCTCTGGCGGTTCGTGCGACCGCAGCGCCGGCTGATCGTCCTGTCCTTGTTCTTCATCCCGCTGACCCTGGCGTTCGAGCTGGCCCAGCCCTATCTGCTCAAGCTCGCGATCGTCGATCACATCGCGATCGGCCAGCCCGACGGCCTCGGCGTGATCGCGCTGGCGTTCCTCGGGCTGATCCTGTTGCAGGGCACGTCGTCGTTCTTCGAGCAGTGGGCGATCCAGCTGCTCGGCCAGCGCTCGATGCACGGGCTGCGGCTGGCGATCTACGACCACGTCCTCGGCCAGCGAGCCGCGTTCTTCGACCGGATGCCGGTCGGCCGCCTGCTGACCCGCATGACCAACGACATCGAGACCATCAACGAGATGTTCGCGTCGGGCGTGGTCACGCTGTTCGCCGACTTCATCAAGCTGTGCGCGATCGCGGCGATCATGTTCTACCTCGACGTCGAGCTGACCCTGCTCACGTTCGTGACCTTCCCGTTCCTGTTCGTGCTGGTGAACTACGCGCGCAACGCGATGCGGACCTCGTTCCGCGCCATCCGGGTCCGGCTGGCGGCGATGAACACGTTCGTCCAGGAGCACCTGTCGGGGGTCAAGGTCGTGCAGGTGTTCCGACGCGAGGACGCGGCGGCGCGCGAGTACGACCTGATCAACGCCGGCCACCGCGACGCGTACCTGGCGTCGATCCAGGCCGACGCCGCGATGTACGCGCTGGTCGAGGCGATCGGCGTGATGGCGATCGCGCTGGTCGCGTGGTGGGCCGCGCGCGGGCAGCACGCCGACGCCAGCACCATCGCCACCGTCGGCCTGGTGGTGGTGTTCATCGAGTACATCAACAAGTTCTTCGTCCCGATCCGCGACCTGTCGGCGAAGTACGCGGTGATGCAGGGCGCGATGGCGGCGTCGGAGCGGATCATGGAGCTGCTGACCACCAGCGAGCCCGACGCGCCGGCGCCGGCGTCCGCGACGGCATCCGTGGTGGCCTCGGCGACCGCGCCCGAGGTCAGCGGCGCGCTGGTCGGGTTCCACGACGTCCACTTCTCGTACGGCGCCGAGCCGGTGCTGCGCGGGGTGTCGCTGACCGTGCCGCGCGGCCAGACCGTCGCGATCGTCGGCGCCACCGGCTCGGGCAAGTCGACGTTGATCAAGCTCTTGACCCGGCTGTACGAGATCGGCGACGGCTCGATCACGCTGGGCGGCGTCGACATCCGCGAGCTGGCGGTGGCCGAGCTGCGCCGGCGGGTGACCGTGGTGTCGCAAGACGTGGCGCTGTTCGCGGGCTCGGTCTACGACAACGTCGCGCTCGGCGCGGTCGCCGCGGGCCGGACCGCGACCCGCGACGAGGTCGCCGACGCGTTGCGCCGGGTCGGGTTCGATCGCCTGCTGGCCCGCCACGACGGCGGCCTCGACGCGCCGATCGGCGAGCGCGGCAGCAACTTCTCGGCCGGCGAGCGCCAGCTCCTGGCCTTCGCCCGCGCGCTGATCCGCGATCCCGAGATCCTGATCCTCGATGAGGCCACCGCCCACGTCGACCCCGAGGCCGAGGAGCTGATCGAGCGCGGCGTCGACGAGCTGATGCGAGGCCGGACCACGCTGGTCATCGCCCACCGGCTGTCGACCATCCGCCACGCCGACCAGATCCTGGTGTTCGATCAGGGCGCCGTGGTCGAGGGCGGCACCCACGACGAGCTGGTCGCGAAGGGCGGTGTCTACGCCACGCTCGAGCGGACCTTCCGCCGCGCCGGCGGCCCGACCTGAGGGGCCGAGATCCGGATTCGGATTCGGATTCGAGACGCGGGTTCGGAGTCGGATTCGGGTTCGGATTCAGGTTGCGCGTCCTGGAAGCCGTCCATCGCCGCGTACGCGCAGTGCGACACGGCGTGGCCGAGGCTCCGCGGGACGCCGTGTCCGTCGACGTACAACCGCGCCAGGTGCAGGTTGGCGCGCTCCTGGCCAAGGGCGAGCGCGCGCTGCCACAGCGCCAGGATCTCGGCCCACGGCTCCGGCCGCTTGCGCGGGCGGCTGTAAGCCAGGCGGTGACCGAGGCGAAAGATGGCGCCGGCGTCGTCCGCCGCGGCGCGGGCCTGGAGAGTTCGGGTGGTCTCCATTTTACCCACGATGCCAGCTCGCCGCCGGCCACGCCATGGCGTCGGCTCGGCGGGCGCGGTCAGCTCGCGGGCGGGGCCAGGAGCGCGCGCAGGGCGACGGCGGCGGCGATGCGCGGGGCGACTCGCTCCTCGATCATCGCGACCTGGGCCGCGCTGCCGCCCATGCCCTTCTTCGCGCGCTCGGGGGCCCCGCGCCAGTTCTCGATCAGCAGCTCGAGCGCCGCCGGCAACCCACGCGGCGCACCGCCGCGCGCGACGTCGGCGAGCAAGCCGCGCCAGGCGCCGACGTCGTGGCCGGTGCGCTGCGAGAAGCCGCGCCGCACCATCGGCCGGACGAAGAACGGCAGCTCGCCCCAGTCGGTCTCGGTGTCGTCGATCGCGGATCGGACCGCGGCGACCGCGGCCGTGAGCGCGGCGGTGGTCATCGGCCGGCTCCGGCGGTGTGGCGGGCGAGCCAGCGCACCACCGGCGCGGCGCGGGTGGCCTGCTCGATCAGCCAGCCCGCGAACGCCGGCTTGTGGATCAGCCCGCGCGGGATGGCCGGGAAACCGAGCACGCAGCCCTTGTGACGCAACAGCTCCGCCCGCGGGTGCTCGGGATCGAGGCCGCGCGGGACCCGGACCAGCACCTCCTGCGCGCCGAGGGTGAGCCCGTCCTTGGTCGCGGTCGCCAGCGCGGTCGCCAGCTCCTGGCCGGTCCGCTCGGCCACCACCGCCTTGCGCCAGCGCGCGAGCTGCTCCGGGATGAAGCCATAGAAGCCGCCGCCGGCGTACTCCTCGAGCCCGAGCGACAGGTACAAGGCCGCGCCCGACTCCATGATCGGCCCCGCGCCGATCGAGATCACGCCGGCACAGTGGGTCTTGTACGGCGTCTTGTCCTTGCCGAAGCGGACGTCGCGGTGGATGCGAAACAGCTTGGGCGCGGCCAGCGGCAGGCCGGGGTAGCTCGCGGCCAGGCCGGCGCCGACCTCGGCGAGCAGCGCGGTCATCGGCGCCACCCACAGCCGCTCGTACTCGGCCTTGTGGGCGGTGAACCACTCGCGGCTCATCTCGGCCGCCAGCTCGTGGAAGAACCGGGGCGCGTCCTTGGCGAAGCCGGCGAATGGCGGCGCGGGCGCGGATGCAGATGCGGCGCGGGCGGGCGCGGCGCGAGGATGACGGACGGCAGCCTTGGCCATGGCGGCCAGCATGCCACGGGCGCGGGCCTCGACGACGACCCCGGCCGCCGTGGTTCGGGCTATGGTCGCGCGATGGAAGCCACCGCGTTCATCGCCGAGCTCGAGGCATTCAAGGCGACGCGCCTCGCGCCCATCGTCGGCGCCGGCCGGATGGCGATCCTCGACGAGCGCGGCGACGATCGCGCGCCCGACGACGCCACCCGCCTGCTGCAGGTCGCGCTGGCCAACGAGATCAACGTCAGCGAGCTGGCCGCGACCTGGATGCCGACCACCGCCGAGCTCGACGTCAAGCTGGCGTTCGCGCGTCAGGCCGGCGACGAGGCCAGCCACTTCCAGCTGGTCGCCGATCGCCTGACCGCGCTCGGCTTCGATCTCGCCGACTACCGCCCGCCCGACGCCAACCCGATGTTCGTCTACCTGCGTGGCCTGACCACCACCGTCGAGCGGATCGCGGCCGGCCTGTTCACGCTCGAGTCGATCGCCCACGGCGTCAACCAGAACTTCATGGCGTTCTGCGCGGCGAAGGGCGATCACGAGACCGTGCGGATCTATCAGGAGTACATCCAGCCCGACGAGCTGGCCCACCAGCAACTCGGCCAGCGCCTGCTGGCGCGCCACGCGGTCACCCACGCGCAGCAGGCCCTCGCCCGGGCCACCGTCGGCCGCCTGCTCGAGCTCGCGACCGCGACCCGGGCCAGCGCCGCGGCCCGCCTCGGCACCGCCTGCGTCCCTGGCTGCTGATCCATCACGAGGCGGCTACCAGCCGAGGGGTCGGGGAAGACCGCGGCCGCGATCGCCGTCGACCTCGTACGTGTCACCGCGGGGCAGCC